>NZ_JAGPXJ010000026.1:0-88367 GCF_018070605.1 Streptomyces sp. B15 | reverse complement strand
AACCGCTCCCCGGCCCGCAGTTCGACGCGCGTGGTCACCGTCGTCCGCTCGGTGCCGACGGTGCGGCCGTCACCGGCGAAGTCGCCGGCCATCGGCCAGTCGTAGCGCCGTTCGACCTCGTACGCGCCGGTCAGCGGCCCCTCGGCGACCCGGCGGACGGTGACCGACTCCGGCCGGTCCACCAGGACGTCATGAGCGGGCGGGGCGTAGTTGTAGGTGTCGCCCAGGTCGCCGCCGTCCACCACCCGGCCGGCGCCGGCCAGTTCCACCCCCTCCGCGGTCCGTACGGCGAAGGTGCCGTCCTCGGCGAGCTCCACGGTGAGCAGGCCGTTGGTCAGTACGCCGTCCGCTGCGCTGACGGGGTACGCGGGGCCGGGCGTCGCGGGGGCAGCTGACGGCCGGAGGCCGGGGACCGCGCGCACGGCGGTGCGGCCCAGCGCCGGTACGGAGACCAGCGCGGCGACCCGCTGCCGCGGCTCCGCCTCGATGACCACCCGCCAGTCACCTCCGGTGCCCCCGGCGGTCTGCCCTTCGCCGCCGTGCCCCTCCCCGGACCGGGCCGCGGCCAGCGCGGCCTCGACCTCGGCGATGTCGAAGGGCAGTTCGCTCTTGCGGGCGACGGTGAAGTGCAGCAGCCGCCGGGCGGGATCGACACGCCAGCCGGTGATCTCCTGGCCGTACAGCTCGCTGCCGTGGACGCGGGCCAGCACCGTGGGCAGTCGGCGGGCGGGGACGGTGTCGTCGGCCAGCAGCCGGGGGGCGGTGGCGACGGGCTGCGCCGGGAAGACGCTGCCGTCGGCCGCGAGGAGGTGGACCGGGCCTTCCCCGGCGACATCCAGCTCCACCAGCTCGGTGCGCGGCGCGGGCGTCGGGTTGAGCAGCAGATGCGCGTCGTGCGGAACGTGCGAGGCCAGCTGTCCGCCGACCATGTCGCGGACGGCCAGGCCCAGTTGCTCGGCTTCGGCGATGCGCGCGGCGACCTGCTGCGCCGTCTCGTCGCAGCCGCATCCGGTAACCGAGTCGTGGCAGGAGACCTCGATGAGGCGCTGCCAGGCCATCTCCAGGAAGCGCTGCGCCGAGCCGTCGAACCAGAGCGCGGCCAGCGGCTCCGCGTACCGTTCCACGGCGCGTTCGGCGCGGGCCATGGCCTGCTTGAGCGGGGCGCGTACCGACAAGACGCCGGGCAGGATGTTGGCCCGCGCATGGCTGCGCAGTTCACCGTGGACCGTGCGCAGGCCCGCGACATCGGTGGGCTGGGCGGCGAAGTACTCGGCCATGGTCGCCAGCCGCAGCCGCACCCCGCCCTGCGCGGCGTGCCGGCTGTTGTGGTGCTCCAGCAGATCGGCGAGGTCGGCGGCGGGCGCGGTGTGGTCCGAGCCGTACATCGCCAGCATCGGGGAGCCGTCCGGGCGCCACGGACGGAGTTTCGCCGCGACGGCGCGCGCCCGTTCGGCGACCTTCTCGGGGTCGTCGAACAGTCCGGCGGCGCTGCCGTACCCGCCCGCGGCCAGATACTCGGTGCGGATGGCAGTGCCGTCGGGTGCGGTCCAGGCGAAGACGTGGCTGTCCACGGCGGCCGGCACCCCACGCCACACGCAGGCGTGTTCGAGTCCGGCGCCGCGCAGGATCTGCGGCAGCTGCGCGCAGTGCCCGAACATGTCGGGCAGATAGCCGACGGGCAGCGCACCGCCCATCTCCTGGCTGCGGCGCAGCCCGGTCCCAAGGTTGCGGACGATGTTCTCGCCCGAGCACAGGAACTCGTCCAGCAGGATCTGCCAGGGTCCCACGGCGAGCCGGCCGGCCTTCACCAGCGCGGTCAGCCGCTCACGCTGCTCGGGGCGCACCTCCAGATAGTCGTCCACCGCGACGGCCTGCCCGTCGAGGGTGAAGCGTTGGCGCGGATCGTCGTCCATCCGCTCCAGCACCTCGTCCAGCAGCCCGATGAGCTGCAGACGGAACTGCTGGAAGGGCAGATACCACTCCCGGTCCCAGTGGGTGTGCGGCACGATGACGAGTTCGTCCGTGTGCGGCTGGGTGACGTCCATGTCGCTCATCCGGATGCTGCCTCTCCGTCACGGGGGTGCTGGTGGCGGGCCCGCACACCGCGCCGGCGCGCCGCTCGGTGTGCGGGCCCTCGCCGGGGCCGCGCGCGGCCCCGGCCTGCGGGGTCAGCCGCACAGGGCGACCACCTCGCAGGTGTGGGTCTCGAGTCGGTGCAGGCCCTGCCCCGCCGGGAGGCTGACGGCGTTGCCCCGTACGACCGTGCGGGTGCCGTCCGGCCGCACCAGGACGGTGCCGTCGGCGTCCAGGGCGAGGAGTTCGTCTCCGTAGCGCAGCAGCACGGCGGCGTCCGGTCCGGCCGAGACGGCGGTGCGGCCCGCGTCCAGACCGCCCAGTACGTCGCCGTCCGCGCACAGCACCCAGGTGGTGGGGGCGCCGAGGGGACGGCCCTGTTCGGGCCGGTGGAAGTCGCTGCCGCCCAGCGGGACGACGTCGTCCCGCCAGGCCCGCGCCCAGGCGAGGGGAGCCCCGTGCCGCCGGTCCGCCCAGGAGTGGTGCCACAGCTCGGCGTGCCTGGGCCGCCGTCCGGCGAAGGGGAGTTCCCAGGCGCAGTCGTCTGCCAGCGGGTGGTTGACGGACAGCAGGCCGCCCGCGGCCTCGGCCCGGGTCAGCCAGTCCGCGGCCGGGCGGCGGAAGTCGATCCATCCGGTGTCACCGAAGACGTTGGCGTGGCCGAGGTCGGTGGTGACCTCCTGGCCGGGCAGCAGACTGATGCCCTGGCGGCGGCCGGCCGCCGCCAGGGCGGGGTGGTGGCTGACGGTGTTGTGGTCGGTGACGGCGAGGAAGTCCAGGCCCTCGGCTGCCGCAGCGCGGGCCAGTTCGTCGACGGTGAGGGTTCCGTCGCTGTGCTCGGTATGGGCGTGCAGGTCACCGGCCAGCCATCGCGCGCCGTCGTGGGAGGGCACCGTGCGCCGGGCGCGCCGGTCCGCCGGGGCGAGCGGTGGCGGGGTGGCGGCCGACGGCGCGGCGGGCGCCTGCGTGGCGCACCGCGCCCGTACCTCGTACGGCATCCCCTCCGGCGGTATGCGGTGCAGCCGCAGGAGGACCCGCCAGGTGCCGGGGACGAGCGGGCCCGGAAGGTAGCCGGGGGTGGCCCGCTCCTCCGCCACGGTGACGGTGTCGCGGGCGCCGCCCGACCAGCCGCGGAACTCCCCCTCGGGTCCCAGGAGCCCCAGATCCAGCACACCGGCGTGCCGCGGGTAGCTGAGCGTGAGGGTGAGCGCGGCCGTGCCGGCGGGTACGTCCACGGGGAGCGCACGCAGTATGCCGTCGGCGCGGTGCTCCATCGTCCAGGTGCCGCGGTGCGTGTGTTCGCGCGCCGTCACGAGGGCACCGGCTCCGCGTCGTCTGCCGGACCGTCGCTCACGCCGCTGCCCGGACCGTCCGCCGGGCCGTTCGCCGTGGCGTCCGTGGTGCCGTGCTCCGCGACGAGGTCTCCGTCCCGGTACAGCAGCGCCCGGTCGTGGCGCGGTACGGCCCATCCGCGGTTGCCTGGCTCCGGCTCGTGGTCCTCGGAGACGACGACCCGCACACTCACCCCGCCGCCGCACTCCAGGGTGACCAACTGGGCGCTGCCCAGGTTCTCGACGACGGAGACGGTGCCCGCCACGGCGCCTTCGGCCGGGACGTCGGACCACCTCAGATACTCGGGGCGGATTCCGTAGACGACCTTCTCCCCCGCCTCGGTCAGGGACGCCGCGACGTCGGGCAGCGGCAGCTCGCCGCCGGTCACCCGTACCGCACCGTGTGCCGTCACCTCGCCGTCCACCAGGTTCATCGGCGTCGACCCGATGAACGAGGCGACGAAGGTGCTGGCCGGGCGGCGGAAGACCTCGGTCGGGGTGCCGACCTGCCGCAGTTCTCCGCTCTCCATGACGGCCAGCCGGTCGGCCATGGCCAGCGCCTCGGCCTGGTCGTGGGTGACGAAGACGGTGGTGACGCCCAGTTCCCGCTGCAGCTTCTTGAGGAAGGTACGGGCCTCCAGCCGCATCCGCGCGTCCAGATTGGACAGCGGCTCGTCGAACAGGAAGACCCGTGGACGGCACGCCATGGCGCGGGCCAGCGCGGCGCGCTGCTGCTGTCCGCCGGACAGTTGGCCCGGCCTGCGCTCGACCAGAGGGCCGAGACCGAGTTCCTCGGCGGTCCGGCGGGCCTTGGCCGCGCGCTCCGCCCTGCCCACCTTCTTGACCTTCAGGGGGTAGGCGATGTTCTCCTCGACGGTCATGTGCGGGAAGAGGGCGTAGTCCTGGAAGACCATGGCGATGTCGCGCTCGCCGGGCTGCAGGGCCGTGACGTCGCGGTCGCCGATGTGGACGCTGCCGCCGCTGGCGGCCTCCAGGCCGGCGATGGTGCGCAGCAGGGTGGACTTGCCGCAGCCGGAGGGGCCCAGGAGGGCGAAGAACTCGCCGTCGCGGACGGTCAGGTCCAGGTCGTGCAGGGCCCGTACGCCGCCGGGGTAGACCTTGGCGAGCCGGTTCAGGGTGATGTCTGCCATCAGGCCTTGATCCCTCCGTGGAAGCGGAAGCCGTAGCGGCGGCTGACGAAGAGGAACATCAGCACGACCGGCAGGGAGTACAGCAGCGAGAAGGTGGAGATGAGCGCCAGGTCGGGCTGGCCACCTTCGGTGTAGAAGGTGTACATGACCACTGCGGCGGGCGACTTGTCGGGCGAGCGCAGCAGCAGGAACGGAATGAGGAAGTTGCCCCACACCTGGGCGATCGTCCAGACGCCGACGGTGGCCAGGCCGGGCCGTACGACGGGGACGACGACGTCCCACATGATCCGCAGCGGGGAGGCGCCGAAGACGCGTGCCGACTCCTCGTAGGAGCGCGGCGTGGTGTCCATGAAGTCCTTGAGGATGAAGATGGCCGCCGGCAGAAGCCCACCGGTGAGGACCAGGATGACGCCGAGGTAGGAGTCGACCAGGTTCAGTTCGGCCGCCAGCAGGAAGATCGGCACCATCGCGGCCGTGCCGGTGACGATGGAGGACAGCAGCAGCAGCGCGTACAGCAGCCCGTCCCGGCCCCGGATGCGGACCCGGCTGAGGGCGTAGGCGGCGAGCGCGGAGAGGCCGACGACGAGTACCGCACTGCCCACGGCCAGGATCAGTGAACTGGCCAGCGAGTCGACGGCGTTGGGGTTGTTCCACAGCCGCTTGAAATTGGCGAGGGTGAAGTCGGGCAGCGAGGCGGTGACGCCCGGGTGCGCGTCGAAGGGCGCGGCGGCCAGCCACAGCATGGGCAGCGCGAAGAACGCCAGGGCGAGCGCGACCAGGACGTAGGCGCCGATGCCGCGCAGCAGCGCCGGCACGGGATTGGTTCCGGTTCTCACGCCGCCTCCTTCTGACCGCCGCCGCGTGCCTTCCGCCGTGCTGTGCCGGACTTGTTCTTCTGCCCCAGCAGCCGTAGGTAGATCACCGCGACGACAAGGTTGATCAGCAGCATCAGGAAGGAGATGGCGGCGCCGTAGCCCAACTCCCCGCTTCCCAGCGCCGTCTTGTAGATGTGGACGGGCAGCGTCTCGGTCGCTCCGTCGGGTCCGCCCGCGGTGATGAGGAACGGCGTGAAGTCGTTGAACGTCCACAGGCTGATCAGCAGCAGATTGGTCAGGATGTGGCCGCGGATACGCGGGAGGACCACGTCCCGCAGCTGCTGCAGGCCGCCGGCCCCGGCCAGCCGCGCGGTCTCCAGATGGGAGGCGGGCACGTTTCCGAGGGCCGCGCTGTAGAGCATCATCGAGAAGGCGCTGCCGCGCCAGATGTTGTAGACGACGATCGACAGCATCGGGTGGTCCAGCAGCCAGGCCGCGCCCGGCGTACGGAGCAGTTCGTTGAGGGTGCCGCCGTCCCGGTCGAGGAAGGCGATCCACAAGAAGGCGACGACCGAGCTGGGCAGGATCCACGCGAGCATGACCAGCACTTCGAGGATGGTCCTGAGCCGGCCGGTGCGCTCCCGCATCCACCAGGCGAGCGCGAAGCCGAGTCCTGCCTGGCCGATGACGGCGGAGCCGAGCACGAAGACCAGGGTGAGGCGCAGGGAGCGCCAGAAGCCGTCGTCACCGAGGGCCTTGGTGAGGTTGTCGAAGCCGACGAAGGCGGGGTCGATGGCGGGGATGCCGGTCAGCCGGTAGTCGGTGGCGCCCAGGTAGAGCGTCCAGAGGGCGGGCAACACGAGGAAGAGGGCGACCAGGAGCAGTGCGGGGGCGAGGAAGGCGGCGGCTCTTCGCCGGCCCAGCCCCGCCGCGTCGCGCTCCGGTTCCTCACGTACCGGCCGCCGCTTGCCTTCCTCGGCCGTCTCCTGTCCCTGGGGTCCCGCCGGGGAGGGGTCAGCCGATGATGTGGTCGCTGCCACCGAGCACCTCCTCCAGCTCCTTGCGGTAGGCCTGTGCGGCGCTTTCGGGGCTTTTGCCCGCCACCACCTGGGCCGTCGCCTCCTGGAGTGCGAGGGAGACGGCGGTGTAGGCGGCCAGCGGTGGCCGGAATGTGGTGACGGGCAGCGCCTTGTCGGCGCAGAAGCGGAGCATGGGGTCCTTGTCGAGGACCGCGTCGTTGACGTCGTCCCGCTCGGTGATCATCGCCGCGTCGCCGAGCCGGGCCTTCAGCGCGGGCGCCGAGTGCAGCGCGGTGAGCAGTTCGAAGGCCTGCCGGGGGTGGCGGGTGTGCGGGTTGAGCACATGAACGGCACCCCCGGAGAGGCTGACGTGGTCCCGGCCGCCGGTCGCCTCATGGCGGGCGCGGGCAGGAATGAGCGCATATCCGACATCGTTGTCACGCCGCTTCATGGGGGCGGTGCCGGTCTCGGGGGAGATCACGTCCCGCCAGAAGTAGTCCCCCTCGGCGAGGATGCCGAGGCTGCCCTCCGCGAACCGCTCGAACGACTTGTCCCGGCCCTTGGCCTCCTGCTGCAGCTTCGGGTCGCCCAGGCCGCTCCGGTAGACGTCGCGGTAGAAGCCGAGCACGGCGCGGAGCTCAGGGGTGTCGCCGTACCAGCGATCCCCCTCGGCCAGCCGGCCGCCCGCGCCGGAGAGCAGCGGCAGCACGCCCTGCATGGTGGTCGCCTCGCCCATGGCGGTGCCCGCGTTGATCTGCAGTGGGATGACGCCCTGGAGGCGCTTGAGCTTGCGGGCGGCGTCCAGGATGTCCTGCCAGCTGCCGGGCTGCCAGTCGACGGGGAGTCCGGCCCTGCGGAAGAGCGGCTTGTGGAAGTAGAGGACGCGTGCGTCGGTGCCCGCCGGGATGCCGTAGAGCCTGCCCTCGAAGCGGGCGAGCGCGCGCACCTTGGCGCTGATCTGCCGCCAGCCCGCCCAGTCGGCGACGTCCGGCCCGGCGACCTCGCGCAGCGGCTTGATGTACTCGGCCTGCGCGAACTCCCCGACCCAGATCCCGTCCAGCGACATGATGTCGGGGCCCGCGTGGGCCTTGAGGTCGAGTGCGAGCTTGGTCTTGTACTGCTCGTCGTCGACGCCGCTGGGCAGGAAGTCCACCCGGACGTCCACGCCCTGCTCACGCTGGCGCGCGACGAAGCGGGGAATGACCCACCGCTCGATCCACTCCGCCTCGTCGGCGTTCTTGCCGCCTGAGATGGCGTTGGTGGCGACGGTGAGCGCTATCTCGCCGCCCCCGCCCCCGCGCGGATCGAGCGGGCTCCCGCAGCCTGCGAGCGCCGCCGAGCCCGCCCCCAGGACGGCGGCGGTCAGCGCGGTTCTCCGCGCGATGACTCCCATCCGGGCCCCTCCTTGCGCCAGAGATCGTGCCGGAAGGTTGGCACGGCGCCCGGAGGACGAAAAGAGCTGTTGTCCTTACATTCACAGCACGGCCACAACCCGATGCGCTCCCGTGCCCCACCCCCTCCCCCGGGCGTCGGCCCGGGCGGGGCCGTTCAGCGTGGGCGGCGCCGGGTGGTGCGGGCCGTGATGCGGTAGGCCGCGTACAGAAAGGCGATCAGCGCGACGACGATGCCGATGATCAGGAGATGGAACAGCCCCTCGACGACGGAGCCGAAGATCCCCAGCAGGATCGCCACCAGGACCAGGAACAGGAAAAGCACCATCACGGCCTCCCCGTCTCAGCGGCGCGCGAGGCGGCGCTCGCCACCCGCGCCCGGGATGTACTCGATCTCGTAGTGGGCGAAGACGGACGGCTCGTCGCCGGCCGGCAGTACATCGTCGGTCCCGATGGACGGGGCGTCCTTCACCAGGTTCTTGGGGTACCGGACCTTCAGATATCCCGGCCCCACGGCGGCTCCCGCCAGCGGGACGAAGACGAGCCGGCGGCGACGGCCCGGCATGCCGACGGTCACGGTGGCGAACGAGGGCTGGTCGGTCCGGGTGTCGACATACACCGACTCCAGCGAGCCGATCTTGCTGCCGCCCTCGTCCACCACGTCGCGCCCGCGCCACTCCCGGATGTCGTCCGGCTCGAACATCTTTTCCTCCACGTCGGGGGCCTTCTTCCATGGTGGCACCGCAACCCCCTCCCGCCTCGGCAGCGCGCCGCGCGGCACCCGACGCGGCCCGGCCCCGAAAGGGCGCGTTACCCCGCGAGCGCGACCACCGCGCATGTGCGCCCGCACACGCGCCGCCACACACAACGGCGCCGCCCGCGGTTGGCCGCACCTCCCCGAGGGAAATGAGTGCTCCGAGAGCGCGAGAGGGGGTACGCATGGCGTGGCGCCGCACCACCCTGCCGGGCACCGTGCTGCTCGCCCTGCTCGCCCTGCTGGTCACCGCGTGCGGCGCGCTGACCCCGGGGAGCGCGGCGGATCCGGACCGGCCCAGGGCGGTGCCGTCCACCACGGCCGTCCCCGACCGGAAGGTCACCCTCCGGCTCACCTTCGCCGACGCCCCCGCGATGGTGGACGCCCTCATCGCCGCGTTCCACAAGAAGTACCCCGACATCACCATCGAGCCGCGGTACACGCAGTTCGCCGACTATGTGAAGAGCATCAAGCTCACCATGGCCTCGGACACCGCGCCCGACCTCGCGCAATTCGCGGTCGGTATGGACGACATCGCCGCGCGCGGCGACATCCTGGACCTGGCGCCGTACCGGGACGCGTACGGCTGGCGGAAGAAGTTCCCCGCCACCGCCCTCGACCAGCTCACCGGCTCCGGCCGGCAGGCCGCCTCGGGGCGCCGGCTGTACGGAGTGCCCGCCGGGCTGTCGATGACGGGCATCTACTACAACAAAGAGCTGGCCCGGAAGGCGGGCATCACCCGGCCGCCGCGCACCCGGGCCGAGTTCGACCGGCAGCTGGCCGCCGTCAAGAAGGCCGGGATGACGCCGCTGGGTGTCGGCGCGCTCGACTCCGGCGGACTCCATCTGTGGGCGGCACTGGTCAACAACGCGATGCCGCCGAAGCACTACCGGGACTGGGTCAAGGGAGCCCCGGGAGCCACCATCGAGACGCGGCGGACGCTGGCGGCCACCCGGAAGTTGGTGGAGTGGAGTCGCAAGGGGTACTTCGACGAGTCGGCCAACGGCACCACCCAGACCGACAGCACGGCCCGCTTCACCCGGGGCGAGAGCGTCTTCCTCATCAACGGCAACTGGGCGGCCGGGCAGCTGTCCGAGGCGATGGGGAAGAAGGCGGGCTTCTTCCTGCTCCCGGGCGAGCGCCCCGGCGCCCGTGCCGTCTCCTCCGGGTTCAGCGTCTCGTACGCGATCTCCTCCCGTACGAGGCATCCGCAGGCCGCCGGGGCGTTCCTCGACTTCCTCGGCTCCCGGCACGCCGCGAAGATCGTAAGCGACAACGGCTTCCTGCCGCCCGACGGGAGCGCCGTGCCGGTGCCCGAGGGGGTGCTGGGCGAGGTGGCGCGGGCACACCGCCGGGTGACAGCGGACGACGGCATGAACCACTTCCCGGACTTCGCTGCGCCCGACATGCTCGATCCGCTCCGCGCCGGAGTGCAGAAGCTGATCGCGGGGCGCACCACGCCCGAGGCGTACCTCGACACGCTCCAGGACGTGTGGGAGGACCGCTACGGAGGCGCGCCGTGAAGCGTCCGGCCTCCCGCGCGGCCCGCCGCCGCTCACACACATGGCGCGACTACCGGGGCTATCTGTACGTGCTGCCCGCGTTCGCCGTCTATCTGGCCTTCGCGGTGCTGCCCGCGCTGCACACCGCCTATCTTTCGCTGTTCGAGTGGGACGGGGTGACGCTGGGCAGTTGGGTGGGGCCGGCCAACTACCAGGATGTCTTCGCCGATCCGGCGCTGCGCGGCTCGGTGGTCAACGCGCTGGTCCTCGTCGTCTTCTTCTCCTTCCTGCCGATCCTGGCGGGGCTGGTGATGACGGGACTGCTGACCCTGACCCGGACCCGGCCGGGGGCGGGGCAGGCCCGCCGTCGCGGGATGAGCGTCTACCGGCTGCTGTTCATGCTGCCGCAGGTGGTGCCGCTGGTCGCGGTGGGTGTGACCTGGCGCTGGCTGTACGGGGAGGACGGGCTGATCAACGAGACGCTGGGCGGTGTCGGGCTCGGCGGCTGGGCGCGGGCGTGGCTGGGGGACTTCGACTGGGCGCTGGTCGCCGTCGGCCTGGTGGGCACATGGGTGCTCAGCGGACTGTGCATGATGCTGTTCCTGAGCGGGGTGCAGAAGATCGACCCGCAGCTGTACGAGGCGGCGCAGCTGGACGGTGCGGGACCGGTGCGGGAGTTCGTCTCGGTCACCCTCCCCCAGCTGCGCGGCGAGCTCGCGGTCGCGCTGACGGTGACCACGGTGGCCGCGCTGGCCAGCTTCGACATCGTCTACGTCACCACCGGCGGCGGGCCGGGCGAGGAGACGACCGTCCCGGGGCTGCTGGTCTACCGGCTGGCGTTCTCCGCCGGGAAGGTGGGGCTGGCCTCGGCGCTCGGTGTGCTGCTGAGCCTGCTGATCCTGGTGATCGTCTATGTCGTCAACCGACTGTCGAGGCCGGAGAGGTCCGAGCTGTGAGCCGGCCGGCCCGCAGGGGAAGGGCGCGGTCATGAGCACGGCGTCGCGGACGGAACGCTGGTCGGGGCAGGCGCTGTTGGCCGTACTGGCGATCGCGGTCGTCGTCCCGTTCCTCAGCGTCTTCCTCGCCTCCATGCAGCCCTCGGGCGAGCCGGTGGTGGGCATGGCGTGGCCCGAGCGGTGGAGCCTGGACAACTACCGGCAGGCCTGGACGGTCGCGGGCTTCTCCGATTTGATGCGCTCCAGCCTGCTGATCGCCGCCGGGGTGGTGCCGGCGACGCTGCTGCTGGCCGGGGCGGCGGGGTACGCGCTGGGCACGATGCGGCTGCCGGGCGGGGACGGGGTGGCGGCGCTGTTCGTCGCGGGGCTGACGATCCCGGTCGAACTGATCGTGGTGCCGCTCTACTTCGATCTGCGCGGGTTCGGACTGACGGACTCGTACCTGGGCGTCATCCTGGTGGAGATCGCGCTGTTCATGCCGTTCGGCGTGTTCTGGATGCGCACCCACTTCCGCACCACGCCGGCCTCGCTGGTGGAGGCGGCGCGGATCGACGGCGCCTCGTCGTGGACGATCCTGGTCAAAGTGCTGCTGCCACTGGCACGGCCGTCGCTGACCACCCTCGGGGTGCTGGTGTTCATGTGGTCGTGGAATCAGTTCCTGTTGGTACTGGTGCTGATGCAGGACGCGGCCAAGCGGACAGCGCCGGCGGGGCTCGGATTCTTCGTGGGACAGAACAACACAGATGTGCCGATGTTGGCCGCCGGAACCATCCTCGTCATGTTGCCGATCACAATCGTGTACCTGCTGTTCCAACGGAGCTTTGTTTCAGGCTTGTTGCAGGGAGCTTTCAAGGACTGACATCCTGCTCAGGGGGTCTGGAGTTCGGATATCGGCCATACGAGCGACCTTGTTCAGCGATCATTTCTGGCCGTTGCGGCTGAAAACACAAGGGTGTGAGCCAAACTCCCGGCATCTCCCTGGTGAGTTCACCCCCCGTTCACCTTCCCCGTTCGCGTTCGTCACACCCTGTGGGTGACGATGGAATCGGCCCAGCTCGGAGCCATGAACGAGAGGAGGACGATGCGACGCTGCGTAACCCCCATCCGGGCGTGCGTCTCCGCCTTCGTCCTTCTCCTGGCCGTGCTGCTGGCCGTCGACAGCGCCGGCATTCCTCCGGCACCGGTCGGCGCACCCGCGACCGCCGCCACCGCGGAGAACCTCTCGCCACGGGTGGTCGGCGAGGTCGAACACGGCAACGACAGCTGCCATCCGCGCCGCACCGTACGCCACCAGATCAACCCGCCGGCCCCCGGCGAGCGCCCGCTGCATCCCGACTGCCGCCAGGACTGCTCCCTCGCCGCCGGACGCTGCGCCCCGCTGACCCAGAACGGCATTGCCGGCATGCCGTGGCGCAGATCCGTCGGCATTCCCGTACTCCACCAGGTGCTGAGGCACTGATACCGGCGACGGCAGCCGCGTATCGGCGCGCCTGTCCGTGACCAGCCGGAACCGGCCCACGCTGACCGCGTATCCGACTTCTCGCCGACTTCCGTACGCAGACTGCGTACGCACCTGAACGCAAGGTAATCACATGCGCTCTCTCATACCTCACGCACGCGCCTTTTCCGCGCGGATAAGCGACCGCACCGACGAACGCGAGAGCTACGGCAGGCTGGCCCAGGGCCAGTCGCCCGAGGCGCTCTTCATCACCTGCTCCGACTCGCGGGTCCAGCCCGCCGTCTTCACCGGTGCCCGCCCCGGGCAGCTGTTCGAACTGCGCACCGCGGGCAACGCGGTGCCGCCCTACGACGCACCGGGCCGGCCCAGCGGCGAGTCCGCCACCATCGAGTACGCGGTCCGGGTGCTGGAAGTACCCGAGATCGTGGTGTGCGGGCACTCGCACTGCGGCGCGGTCGGCGCCCGGGTGCGGAACGAGGACCTGGCGGCCGTGCCCGCCGTACACAGCTGGCTGACCACCCAGCTGCCGCCCCCCACCGAACTGGCACCCGACGACGACGCACGGGAGCAGCCCGATGTGGCCGCCGCCGTGCAGCGCCACGTACGGGCACAACTCACCCGGCTGCGGGAATACCCGTGCGTCGCGGAACGGGAAGCCGCCGGCGAACTGACGCTGCGCGGCTGGTTCTACACCATCGACACCGGCCATGTCCTGCAACTGGACACGCGTTACGACGCGTTCCTCCCACTGTGAGAGGTGGCGTCATGTCGCACCCGGAGAACACTCCGACCAAGCAGAAGAATCCGCTCCGCGGCGTACTGAGCAACCCGCTCCGCAGCCGTGGCACTCTGCGGGCCGACTTCACGGCCTCGCTCGTCGTCTTCCTCGTCGCCGTGCCGCTGTGCGTGGGCATCGCGGTGGCCTCCGGCGTACCGGCCGAACTCGGCCTGGTCACCGGCATCGTGGGCGGTCTGGTCACCGGCTTCCTGCCGGGCAGCAGCCTCCAGGTCAGCGGCCCGGCCGCCGGGCTGACCGTACTGGTCTACGAGGCCGTGCAGACCCACGGTCTGAGCGGACTCGGCGTCCTGGTGCTGGCCGCCGGACTGCTGCAGCTGCTGATGGGCGTGCTGCGGCTGGGCCGCTGGTTCCGCGCGATCTCCGTCTCCGTCGTCCAGGGCATGCTCGCCGGTATCGGTCTGGTGCTGATAGCCGGCCAGCTGTACGCGCTCACCGACACCAAGGCCCCCAGCAGCGGTCCCGACAAGCTGCTGGGCCTGGGGGACCTGGTGGTGGACACGGTGGGCGACAGCACCGCGCTGACCGCCCTCGCGGTCGGCGCCGGAACGATCCTGGTGCTGCTGGTGTGGCCGAAGTGGCGGGCCGGAGCGCGAGTACTGCCGGCGCCGCTGGCCGCCGTCCTGCTGGCCACGACCGCGACGGGGGTCTTCGACCTGCCCATCGCACGTATCGAGGTCAAGGGCCTGCTGGACGCCGTCCAGCCGCCCGGGCTCGGCGACTTCGGCGGTCTGGCCTCGATCGGCATGCTCAGCACGGTGCTCGCCTTCACCCTGATCGCCTCGGCCGAGTCGCTGTTCAGCGCGGCCGCCGTCGACCGGCTGCACGACGGACCCCGTACCGACTACAACAAGGAGCTGATGGCCCAGGGCGCCGGGAACACGGTGTGCGGGGTGCTGGGCGCGCTGCCGATGACGGCCGTCATCGTGCGCAGCTCGGCCAATGTGTCGGCCGGCGCCAGGACGAAGGCCTCCCGGGTGCTGCACGGCGTATGGCTGCTGCTGTTCGCCGCCGCGATCCCCGGCGCGCTGGGCATGATCCCGCTCTCCGCGCTGGCGGGCATCCTGGTCCACGCGGGCTGGAAGCTGATCCCGCTGCGCGAGCTGGGCCCGATGTGGCGGCAGCACCGGGCCGAGGCGGTGGTGCTGGCCGTCACCGCGCTCGCGATCGTCCTCACCAACATGTTCGAAGGGGTGCTGCTGGGGCTGCTGATGGCGGTGGTCAAGACCGCCTGGGAGACCTCGCACATCCATGTGGAGACGGAGGACCCGGGCGCGGGACAGCCGCTGCGGGTCACGGTGCTGGGTAACGCCACGTTCCTGCGACTGCCCAAGCTCCAGGACCAGTTGGACGAGCTACCCACCGACCGCCGGGTCGAACTGCGCCTGGAGAAGCTCCGGCACATGGACCACGCCTGCGGGCTCGCCCTCTCCACCTGGGAGGAGCAGCACAACAGGACGGCCGAGCGCACGGGCGCGGCGGCCGGTACCCCGCCGCGCGAGGACGAGGGCGCCACCGCACAACCCCCGGCCGCCGAGCGCCACTCGGAGGGGACTTCTACCATGATCGGATGACACGATTCGACGGGTACGGGGCGCTGGTGACCGGCGCGGGGCAAGGCATCGGAGCGGCCGTCGCACGCCGTCTCGCCGAGGAGGGCGCACGGGTCCTGGTCACGGACCGGGACCCGGAGCGCGCCCGGCGCGTGGCCGACGACATCCGCGCCGACGGCGGTCTGGCGCACTCCCACCCCTGCGATGTGACGGACGCCGCGGCGGTGCGGTCCGCGGTCGACCGCGCCGCCGAGGCGTTCGGCGGCCTCGACGTGCTGGTCAACAACGCCTACGCCTGCCACCGCGACCCGGCCCGTTTCGAGGAGTGGGAAGAGGCCCCCTGGTACGAGGACTTCGAGGTCACCCTGCACGGGGCGGCGCGCTGCGCCCGCGCTGCGCTGCCCCTGCTGGCCGCGGCCGGAGGGCGGGGCGCCATCGTGAGTGTCGGCTCGGTCAACGCCGAGCAGCACTTCGGCGAACACGCCTACAGCGCCGCGAAGGCGGGTCTGGCCTCCCTCACCCGAACGCTGGCCGTCGAGTCGGCGCCGCGCGGGGTGCGGGTCAACCTCGTGGAGCCGGGCACCGTGCGTACCGACGTGTGGCGGGACCGGGCCCGGATGCTGGAGCGCGTCAGCGCCCACTACCCGCTCGGCCGGGTCGGCGAGCCGGCCGACATCGCCGCCGCCGTGGCCTTCCTGGCCTCCGCCGACGCCGCGTGGATCACCGGTGTCCGGCTCCCGGTGGACGGCGGGCTGCTGGTCTCCAATCTGGCCATGAACCGCACGATGGCGCAGCCGTGAGCGCGCGAGCCGCCGCCCTCCCGGAGGATCAGCGGGCGATGAGCTCCACCAGGGATCGGTAGTAGCTGAGCTTGCACACCGTGCCGAGGTCGAACCCGGCGCGGTCGCCGAGCGCCGCGAGCTGGTCGCGGGTGCGCTCCTGGCCGGAGAAGTAGGTGAGCATCCGCAGGTCCATCTCGGAGCGGACCCGCGCACCCTGCGGGTCGTCGCGCAACCCCTCGATCAGCAGCACCCGGCTGCCGGGACGGGCGGCACGGGCGCAGTGTTCCAGAATGGCCAGCGCGTGCGCGTCGTCCCAGTCGTGCAGTACGACGGAGAGCAGATAGCCACCCGCGCCGGCGGCCGCCTCGGGCAGCGGGTCCAGGAAGCTGGACTCCAGGACGGTGCACCGCCCCGCCAGCCCCTGCCCGTCGAGCTTGGCGCGGGCCGCCGCGGCCGGTCCGGGCAACTCCACCAGGGTGGCGCCGAGTTCGGGATGTGCGGTCAGCAGCGCGCACAGGAGCGTCGCGTCACCGCCGCCGACGTCGACGAGGTGGCCGAGCGAGCCCCAGTCGTAGCCCTCGGCGGCGGCCTTCGTCTCGCCGGGGACGAGCAGCGAGGCGAGCAAGGAGTCGAAGGAGCCGGAAAGCTCCGCGTCGGCGTCCAGGTCGGCCCAGAACGAGCGGCCGTAGGCTGTGTCGTAGCCGGGCCGGCCGGTGCGGATGCTCTCCAGCAGGTGGACCAGCGCGAGGTCACCGCGGCCGAAGGCGCTGCCGGTGTCGAGCCAGTCGCGAGGAGCGCCGGGGTGGTCGGCGCGCAGCTGTGCGCCGAGCTCGGTGAGGCCGTAGACGTGCGGCTCGGGCTCGGTGAACACCCGCGCGTTGACCAGGTGGTGGAGCAGCCGCTCCAGCAGGTGTGCGGGGGTGCCGGAGCGCTCGGCGAGCCGGTCGAGGGGGGCGGTGCCCTCCCCGATGTGGTCGGCGAGGCGCAGCGTGGCCGCGACGCGTACGGCCATGGGGGTGACCAGGTCGGCAACCTCCCAGATGTCGCTCGTGCCGCGCGGCGGCTTGTTCTCCTGGGTCACCGTGTGGGTCACCGTCTTCCCGGTCGTGGGTGGGGTGCGAACGCCCGGCGGGTGGCTGGGACGGTTCGCCTTCTTCTCGCCTGTCGGCTGCTCGCCGCCGGGCACCGTCCGAGCCGTGCGGCGGACGGACGGTGCCCGGCGGCGGCTGCCGCACGGCTCAGTGGCAGGCCGGCCCCGAGGCCGTCGTGCTGGCGATGACCTGCGGCGGCTCCTCGATCTCCTCGATCTCGAAGGTCTCGGCTTCCAGCGCCTCGAGCTCGTCTACGAGCATGTGTCAACTCCCTTGTCAGATACGCGAGTTACGCGGACACCCGCCATTGTGGTGATCAGTTTTCGCCATGGTCAATAGCCGGCCGGGGCCGGTCGTGGTCAATCCGCGGGCAGTTGCCCGACCCGCTCCCGGAGCGCCCGGCGCAGCAGATAGGCGAGATAGTCCTCGTTACCGACGGTCACCCCGAGCCGGTTGCATCCCATGTGCACGAACCCGGCGAGCAGCGCGGCCCGCGCGGTCTCGGCGTCCACCGGCACCGGTGAGCCCGTCCCGTCCCCCGCGGGGAAGACCAGTCCCCCGCGCCGAGCCTCCTCGTCGATGCGTGCGCGCAGTTCGGCACCGTGCTCGGCCCATCGGCGCAGGAACCCGGTGAGCCGGTCGGGCCGGCCGCCGAGGACTCCCGCGTGCAGGGCCTCCACCTTGTCGCCCACCGGGCCCGCCATCCGTCGGTAGGCGGCGGCGTAGGTGCCGTAGCGCTCCTGGAACAGGGGCTCCCAGTCGGCCATGCGCCGCTCGAAGAAGGACACGGTGCGCTCGGTGTCGCCCAGCACCGTCAGCGCGAGGGTGGCCGTCAGCTGGGCGGCCAGCCCCAGCCGTACGCTGCCGACCTGCGTGTTGGCGGAGGCCAGCAGACTCGCGACGAGGCTGCTGGAGCGGTCGGCGTGCCACTCGGAGAGCGCCACTCCTGCCGGGCCGCCGTACCGCTCCAGCTCCGGCTGGTAGCCGAGGTAGGCGAGTGAGTCGTTGGGGCGGCGCGGCATCCGCACCGTGTCCGGGCCGTAGCGGGCGTCCCACTGCGCGTCGGAGAACTCCAGCCGGAACCGCTCCCGGTACTGCTCGTCGGTCAGATCGACGGCGGGATCGTAGACGGAGGGGCGGCGCCGCAGGAAGTCGCCGACGGCGTCCTCGATCGCAGCGGTCAGCGCCGGGATCGCGTCGGTGCCGGTCGGCCGCGCCCGCAGCCGCACATGCGGGCCCTCCAGCCAGTGGCGCAGGAAGAAGCAGCAGTCGGCGAGCCCTTCGGCACGCAGCCGCTCGAACAGCGGGCCGACGCACTCGCCCAGCAGCGGGTCACGGTCCCCGGCGTAGTAGACGTGCGCCGACAGCCACTCGCCGGGGCTCAGCTCGGCCGGTGGGCGGTCGTCGGCGTTCAGGGGTGCGGCGGGTCCGGGCCGGCGCTGCCGTGCCGGGGGCCGCGCCTGGTCGGTGCCGGTCGCTTCGGTCACTGTGGGTCCGTCCTTCCGGTGTGCGGTGTGCGGCAGGCGGCAGGTGGCGGTGCGTCCAGCTCCACGCACACCTCCGACACGTACGTGGAGCCGCCCGCTCCCAGGGCCGGTTCGGTGACGTCGGGCAGCAGCTCGGTGAAGACGGCCTCCCCCGCGCCGCGCAGCCGGTGGTCGAGGAGCGAGAGGGACAGCGGACTGTCGGCGTCCACGGGTTGCGGCTTGCGGTCGGTGTCCGTACGCGCCATCACCCGGTCCGGCAGCCCCGCGGCACGCCACCACCGGCGGCGGGCGAGGAAGCCGTGCGCGGTCTCGGCGGATGGCTGCGGGCCGGGCAGTTCGGGCCCGGTGAACCGCCAGGCGCGGCGGGCCAGGACCAGCGAGCCGTGCCGCACCCGGGGACGGTGGGCGGGCCCGCCCCCCTCCAGGCAGCCCCACAGGTCCGCGACGAGCGGCATGGCGGCCGGGGAGAGCGCCAGCAGGGTGCGCTGCACACGGGGCAGCGCCATGGGGACCAGGCCGCCGAGCCACAGCGGGACGACGCGCTTGTCCAGCCGCCGGGACACCAGCCGCAGTTCGCCGCTGTCCTCGTCGTCGACCAGCCGCAGGTCGTCGATCGCGAGTCGGCGCTCGGCGGGCCCGTGCGGGGCCTCGGCGGGCCCGATCAGCCGGTAGGGGGCCGGTGCGGGCCGCAGCGCCAGATTGGAGGTGTCGTAGCCGCCGCTCAGCTCCGCGCCGACGGCGTCGGGCGGCAGCAGCCGGGCGTACCGGGCGCGGATGCCGTCCGTCAGCTCCTGTTCGGCCTGTGACCCGAAGGATCCGGCGAACCGGGCGAGGGGCTGGCCGAGGCCCGAGTAGGCCCAGTTGAGTACGGCGAGCGGCCGGCCACCCGGACGGCGGGGCCCGGCCCACTGGAGGTAGCAGGAGAAGCTGCGCGGCAGGCCGGGGCCGTCGGCCGGCAGCTTTGCGGCGGCCCGGTGCAGCGCCGCCGCCTCCAGGACGACCTCCAACGCGTCGGACGGCTGCCGCGGTGCGGCGGGGCTCCCGGCGTCGAGCGCGGCGCGCAGCGCGCGGGCGAACTCCTCGTGGGCGGCGCTCAACGCCGCGACCCGCGGGTCGTCGTAGGGGTTGGCGCGCGGCAGATATGTACCGTCCGCGGCCAGCGTGCCGAGGCGGGTGCCGGTCCCCGAGAGCCACTTGCCGCAGTCCCGGTACAGCTCGTGCGCGAAACCGGGCACGTCGTCGCAGACCCCGCCGGGACCGTACCGGGAGCGGAAGTGGGCGTGGACCAACAGCCTGTCCAGCAGCAGCAGGTCGAAGGCGGGCAGCAGCCGGGCGAAGTCGCCGAGCGCGGACAGCGGTCCCTCCTCCCAGGCCCGGCGGGAGGCGGTGGCGGGCACGGCCAGCACGGCGTCCTCGTAGACGGCCGTCCTGGGCACGACCGGCGCCTCCCGGCCCAGCGCCCGCTGCGCCTCGGCCACCTCGGTACGGAGCGCGGCGGTACGGCGGGCGCGCTCGTGCAGCGGCGCGAGGGGGAAGCCGTCGGCGTGCTCCCGTATCCGGTCGAGCCGGTCGGCCAGGGAGGGCCCGCTGCCGGTGGGCGGCAGCGCGCCGAGCGTACGCAGCCGGCCGGTCAGCTCCGCGACCGGGTCGGGGTGGTGGATGTCGAGGGCGAAGGCGGGCGTGGTGAGCAGGCCCAGCTCCACCAGCTTGGCGAGATAGCCCTCCAAGCGCTCTCGGGGGCGGCCGTCCGGGTCGGAGCGGTGCAGCGCCTCGGCGAGCTGGGGCAGTGTCGCACCGTCGTCCCCTGCCGCGTCGAGAATCCGCAGTGCCTCGTCGAGAACGGGCCCTGCGGGCAGTTGGAACGGCTCCTCCTCCAGCACACCCGGCGTGGCGAGGGCGAGGCCGGGATCGACGGGCCGGTACCGGCGGCGCACATAGTGGATGCGGCCGCCCGTGCGGCGCCACCCGCCGACCGCGTGGAACGGGAGGGCCGCGCGGGTGGCCGGATCGCCGAGCGCCGCGACGGCGATCTCGTGGAGCGCGGTCATATTGGGGCGGGCACGCGACAGCGGCCGCGGGAGAGCGTCGTCCGCGAGGGCGAGGCCCAGCGGCGGACCGGACTCCTGGAAGCGGCCGCGCGCCAGGGTGGTGAGGGTGCTGAAGGGGCTCGTCTTGAGTGCCGTCCGGTAGACGTACGACACCAGCGCGCGTTCCGCCTTCCGGTTCCGCTTGCTGCTCGGCGGCTCGTCACCGGCCGCCAGATACGCCGGAAGGGCGGCGTCCAGGGAGGGAGAGGCCGCCTGGAGTCCGGCACGCAGCACCGGGTCACCGGCCAGGAGGTGCAACTGGCGGCGAGCGGCGCGCAGTTCGTCGGCCCGGGTGCGCTCGCCGAGGGCCAGCTGTTCCTCGTGGCGATGCCGCAGCGCGAGCCAGTCGGCGGCGGCCGCGGGCAGCAGCGTCTCGGCGGCCCGCAGCGTTGCGCGGGTGGGCGTGCGGGCGTTGTGGATGTCGCGGCGCAGGGCGAGCAGGGCACGGCGATCGGCGGGCCGCGCGGTGCGGGAGACGGCCTCGGCAAGGGCGTCCTCGGCCGCCGGTGCCAGCGCGGCCAGCCTGTCCTCCAGCTCCAGCGCCGTCCGCGCCCAGGCGGCGGTGCCGGGCGCGCGCAGCGGTGCGAGGGCCTGGGTGGGAAGCCCGGCGACGCGCAGCACGAAGTCGGGGGCGACGGCGAACGGTGCGGGTGAGGGAGCGGGGAGCGGGTGGGAAGGGGTGTCGGTCATCGGCGGCCGGTCCGGTCCGTGCGAGGGCTGGGGCTGGGGCTGGAACTGGGGCGAAGGTCGTGGCGGGGGCCGGGGTGGTTCGGAACCAGGGGTGCGTCGAAACGGGGGCGGTCGGGGCGCTCATGGCCGGTCATCAGCACAAGCAGCGGCCAGGTGTCCGGGCCGACGGCCGGAGCGAGAGCCGTATGGACGGCTTCGTAGTCGAAACCGAGCGCGGCACCGCATCCCGTCCCGAGGGCCGCGGCAGCCAGGTAGGTGGCCTGCGCGACGGCGCCCACCTCGGCGTTGAGCAGCCTGTGGCCGCGCGGCCCCGCGGCGGCCAGGACGGCGTGCGGGCGGGCCAGTACGAACAGGACGGCGGCGGCCTGTTCGAGGTTGTAGTTGTCGAGCGTGTAGATCCGCTGGAGGAAGGGGGGCGGGGCCGGGCCGGACAGGGGGCTCAGCGCGTGCGCGGCGGAGTCGTACAGGTGGCGCCCCGCCGGTGTCCCGGCCACATGCTGCACGAAGACGGCGAGCCGGGTGAGCGCGGGAGCGGAGTGCGAGGACGGTTCGCCGCCGTCCTCGTCCGGGAACAGGTGGCGCCCGGCGGCGGCTGCCCGCAGGAGCGCGGCCAACTCGTCGGCCGCCAGCGGCCGGTGCGCGGAGAACCGGCCGAAGCTGCTGCGCCTGGCGGTGAGCGCTTCGGTGACGCCCGCGCCGAGCGTGGCGGGGGCGGGCAGCGGGACGGGAGGGTACCCGGACGCGTCCGGCTGCCCATCGGCCGGTGGGTCCGGCTCCGCAGCGGCGGCGGCCTCGGCGAGCGCCCTGGGGCCCGGGGGCGGCCCCGAGTCGTACGCCGCCGCGAGATGAGCCGCCTCGGCTGCGGGGAACCGCAGGACGGTACGGGACCGTTCGGGCAGGGGCGCGGCCACACGCGGCGCGGGAGTCCGGGAGGTGCCGGGCCCGTCGCTCTCCGCCGCGGTGGCGCCCCGCCAGGGCAGCGGCACAGCCGCCAGCACGCTCTCGGTGGCCGGATCGAGTCCCAGCAGGCGGTCCAGCGCCGGCTCGTCGTACCACAGGCGGGGGCGCAGCCCGATGCCGCAGGCCGCGGCCCAGATCTGCCAGGTCCGCAGCAGGCACCCGAGGTCCATGGTGACGCAGTGGTAGCTGAACTCCCCGTACTTGAAGGCGTTCTGCCAGAAGCGGACGGTGACGAGGAGGAACTGGCGACCAGCGGTCGGCGCGCTGCCCAGCGCCTCGCGTACGCGGGGCGAGACGTCACCGGCGGCCAGGCGGCGCAGGGCGTGCGCGGGCTGGTCGTAGTGGTAGACGCCGGGCAGCGGACCCGCACCCGGACCGCACACCCAGTAGATCTCGCACGGGTACAGGCCGCCGCCCGCCGCGCTGCCGCGCGCCCATGCGGAGTGCGCGTAGGCCTCCCGGCCGCCCTGGCCGGGGTCGGCGGTGATCTGGAGCCGGCGGGAGAGCCAACCGTAGGAGTGGCGGAGCATCCCGGCGAGCAGCGGCACGGTGAAGCCCTCCCCCGGCCCCTGGGGCCGCGCCGGCAGGGCCTCCCCCAGTGGTGCCGCAGGGTGCGGCACCTGGTCGGGAAGCGGGAAGCCGGGCACCTGGCGGTAGATCTTGTGGCTCCGCGGCTGGTCCCCCCAGTCCGGCTCGAACGGCTCGGCCTCCATCGGCACCGAGGCCCGCCGCAGCACCGCGTCCAGGTAGCGGATCACCGGGAGGGTACGGTGGTCGGCTCCTCCCGGCCCCGGCCCCGGCCGTCGGCTGTCGGGCACCTCTTCCCCCCTCACATGAACGGGTGCGGAGCCGGGTTGAGCTCCGCCGCCGTCAGATCGTCGGCACGCAGCCCGGCGCTGCGCAGCGCGGTGCGGGCCCTGGCCATACCGGGGGCCCGGTGCCGCCGGGCCCCGAAGTCGAGCGGGAGCAGCCCGGGTACCAGCACCCGCACCACACGCGTCCCGACCGCCCGCTGCTCGGGCCCCGTCTGGTCGACGACGACCGTGTCGAAGCCCCGTGCGGCCAGCAGGTCACGGCAGTGCCGCACGGCGGCGGACAGATCGCCGGCGGGCGGCGCGGCTGGGCCCCCGAAGGCCGCTGCCGAGGGTCGCGACCGCTCGTCCGGCCCGAGGAGGAACGCGGCGTGCCGTTCCATCTCCGGCAGACCGTACAGCGCGGCGTGCTCGGAAAGCTCACGCACCAGGGAGAAGTCCTGCGCCATGGCGCGCAGCCGGTCCAGATTCCGCAGCGTGCGCTCGGGGAAGCCCGACAGATAGCTGGCGACCTCGCGTACGGCCGACTCGGCGGCGCGCTCCGGGTCGAGCGCGGCGGCGGACGACAGGCACAGCGCCCCCGGTCCGCCGTCCTCGCGGGTCGCGACGGCGGTCACGACGGGAACCGGCAGATCGATGCGGTTGTCCAGGAGCCGGAGCCGATAGCCGCCGCGCCGCATCCGGTCGGCGAGGTGCAGTGTCGTGGCGGACCGGCGGCCGTCCACCGCGATCTGCGGCAGCCGGGCCCGCCCGAGCCAGGCGGCCAGGAACGCGTCCCGCTCCACGACCTCCAGCAGCCCGTGCAGCACGGCCTCCTCCACGCACGAGCCGCCCGCGCAGCCGTTGGAGGTCTCGGCTGCGAAGAACGGGCCGGGACCGGCCAGCCGGTAGTGCACCAACTGCTCGGGAACCAGCACCGGCCGCTCGTCCCGCAGCGACCAGCCCCACAGCCACGGCAGCACCAGGTCCTCGTCGTACGGTGCGAAGTGCGGCGGCGCGCCGTCGAAGAACGCCGCCGGGGGAAGTCCGCACTCGCGCGGGTCCACGGACGGGTGGCGCAGCGCCGAACGAGCGGCCCGGATGCGCCCGGGGCCGCCGTCGCGCAGCCCCGCCAGCCGCTCCAGCCCCTCGCACAGTGCGAGAGCCGCGCTGGCCCGGTAGGTGTCGGCGTGCCCGCTCCAGTGGACGTCCATGAGGCGGGGTGTGCCGCGCACCGCGAAGCGACCGCCGGCCGGCGCGGTGTTGGCCGCCTCCCGGTCCGGTCGTACCCCCGTGCCGAGCGCACCGCAGACGGGGTTGGCGAGCGCTTCGGCGACCCGCTTCGGCACGGCCTCGGCGGCGCTGAGCAGCCGTGACGTGCCGGGGCGCGGGACGAGACCGGGCCGCAGCCGGACGGCGCTCCGCGCCGGGCCCCGGGCCGCCCCCTCCTCGACCCCCTCCCCTGCCCCGCACCGGGGACACGCGGGGTCGGCGAGCAGCCGGACACGCTCCACCCGGAGGGTGTCGAGCGCGAGCCGGTACACGGTTCCGGTGCCGGTGCCGGTGCCGGTTCCGGTGCCGGGCACGGTCGGCTCCTCCCGGCTCGCGGTCCCAAGTGCGGCCCCCGCCAAGTGGGCGAGCATGTCGAGGGCGAAGGGGGTCAGATACGGGTTCGGGGCCGCCGCATGGACGCGGACATCCGGCCGGAGCTCCAGCGCATCGCGCTCGACGGCGGGGCGCAGAGCCTGCCAGCGGGTCGCCAGGCAGTGGAAGCACGGACGGCCCTGCGATGGCTGCGGCGGACCGAGCGGACCCAGCAGGGCGTATCCGCCGTGCAGTTGGACGGGGACAAGTGTCGTACCGGGTGCGGGATCCGGCAGCCGGTCCGGCTCCGTGTAGGCGTCGCGCGTCCCCAGCAGCCGTACCTGGACGGACACCGGCTGCCCCGGGGAGTCCTGCAGACGGGAGGTCAGCGCGCGCTCGACGCGCAGCCGGTCGGCCTCCGGCAGACTGTCGGTGGCGGTCGTCACTGCGCTGCCTCCCGCGGCCGGCGCAGCAGTACGCGTACGGTCTCCACACCGCCCGCGCGCAGATCGGGAGGGGTCGTCACCACGACCAGCGCTGCCTTCCCCCGCCCGTCCGGCGCCCGTGCCGCCGCGCGCTCTCCTGCGCCCGGCTCCTCGGTGGACTCCAGCCCCGCACCGGGTCCGGCCATCGCGACCAGGGCCTGTGCGTCGACACCGGGCACCAGGGGGTCGCCCAGGTCCGCCTGGTGGCCGTGCGCCGCCAGTTGCAAGGTGCCGACCAGATCGCGGAGGGCATGGGCGACGGCCTCGGCGCGGGTGGTGCCGTAGCCGAACGCCTCGGCGATGTGGGCGGCGGGGCCGTTTTCGGCGAGCGCGACGACGGCGTGCGCGGGTGCGGCGCCGGGGAGTTCGACCAGCGTGACGCGCCGGTCGAAGCGCGCGGCGGCGCGGAGGAGGAATCCGCAGTCCTCTGCGGCAGCCGCGTCCACGGGCTGCCGCGGAAGCATCCGGGGCGCGGCTTCTGCGCGCAGCGCCGCAACGACGCCCTGGTGGGCGAGCGCGGCCAACAAGCCTCTCCTGGCGGCCGCGTCGAGGGTGGCACCCGCTCCGGCACCGGCGCCGCCCGGTTCGAAGCGGCCGTCCCGATCGACCGCCCCGCCGGGGTGCACGGCAGCCGCCGGGACGGCGACGGTCCGGCCGTGCCCATCGAACGTGCCCTGTCCCGGCTCCCACTCCCACGCCGTCAGCCACGGCTCTTCGGCAGCGTGCTCGTCGGGCCCGACCGGCTCCACCGTGCCGCCGATGCCGCCCAGGCCGCTCCAGTTGCTCAGCTCGGCGCCGGGCACCCGCTCCACCGTCCCGTCCGCGAGGTACTGCGCGGAGCTGCGTGGCAGGCCGTGCGCGTGCAGCAGCCTCACGTAGACCAGCGCGGCCCGGTACCGGGCCGCGGTTGTGGCGTCCGCCTGGGTGTCGAGGGCGAATGCGGTGACGGAGCGGAAAGGTACGGCGGACGGCCCGGGCGCCGCGACCTCGATCCGGGCGGCGCGTACCGGTGACTGCGGCAGCGCGTCGTCGGCGTAGCGCCGGAAGACCCCCGCGTACGTGCCGAACAGCTCCGCCGCCCCCGCCGGGCCGGCCCGGTCCCCGGCCCCTGGGCCGGCCTGTCCGCTCGTCCCGGCCCGCGCCGTACTCGGTATCCGGCCGCACGCCGCGCAGTCCGGGTGGGCGAGCAAGGTCTCCCGCGAGGTCGCCAGGGTCGTGCGGTCCTGGAGGACGAGGGCGCCGGCGCACTCCGCCGGCAGTGCGCCCGTGCGGTACCGGAAGACCTCGAAGGCGAGCGTCGTGCCGAGCATACGGTCGAGCTGAGTGGCCGGACCGGCGGCTGACCGCTCCGTGTGCACGGCCCGCAGCAGCGCCGCGGAGTCCATCGGCTCCAGGTTCGCGGCGAGCCGCAGCACGGCGCACTGCCAGCAGCCCGCGGCCTGCCCACCGCCGCCGGTTCCCCCGCCGTCGTCACCGCCGTCACCGTCGTCGTGGTCGCCACCACCGTCGCTGTCGCCGCGCCCGTGCACCAGCGGCCCGAGCAGGGCCGCGCCGTCCAGCACCGTCAGTGGCAGCAGTGCGGGGCCGCCGTCGAGCGCCATGCGGTTGCGGCGGGCGAGTTCGCCGTGTCCCGTACCGCAGGCGACGACGAGTTCCGCGGCGCCTTCCGTCTCCCTGGGCCCACCGCTGTTCTCCCCCGCCGCGAGCATCTCCACCTCCACGTCACACCCCGCGGCGCGCAACGCGTCGCGCTCCAGCAGGAGTTGGCGGGGCGGCTGTTGGTACGGGCCGGTGAGTGAGACGGTCCGCAGTCCGTTGCGCAGCAGGGTCACGGCGCAGCTCTCGGCCGTCGCGCCGTGACCCGCAATCAGCACCCGGGTGGCGCGAAAGCGGGCGAAGGCGGTGGCCGCACCCGGACCGAGTTGGTGGTCGAGGTAGGCGAGCTGGTCGGCGAAGCGGTCGCGGACGGCCTCGGGAAGGAGAGGCGAACTCGCCTGTCCGGGCGGGGAGCCGTCGGGCCGTACGTCACGTACCACCCCGCGCGCCAGCAGGGTACGCACCATCGCGGTGACGGTGGCGCGGCGCTCCTCGGGCAGCCCGTGGCACAGTTCGGCCAGCGTGTGGGCGCCGGTCAGATGCGGTGCGAGGCGGCACATCCACCGGTAAGCGGTACGCCCTTTGAGTACGAACCGCCCTTCTGGGTACTGGAGGAGGACACCGTCGTCGGTCGCCGTGAACAGCGCGTCCGCCCGCAGCCTGGGGCGTACGTCGTGGGTGGGGTCCACGTGGCGGCCTCCCGCGTACTGCGCGCACACCGGGCACCACCGCCCCCGCGCGCGCACGTTGATCGTACGGATGGTGAGCAGGGACGGTACCCGGTCATCCGGTGCGGTGTCAGCGAAGATCGGAAGAAGAACGAGAAGCGGCCCGGTCCGCGACCACGGGAGACCGGGAGCGGTGTCGCTGTGGACGGCAGTGTGGTGGAGGTGCGGATGAGCGGGGCCGAGGGCGGCAAGCCGTGGCGGCGGTGGGTGCCGCCACTTGTGGTGCTCCTCCTGTGGGGCACGGCGCGGGTCGGCAAGGGCGCGGCGTCCCGGATCCCCGCGGGGCGAGGCGTCCGGTACGACCCGGCCCGGTACGCCGCCCAGGTGCGCGAGCACGCGAAGCAGGCGGGCATCAACCCGCAGCTGCTGATGGCGATCCTGTGCAACGAGGCGTACAAACCGCACGTCCCCGCGCTGGAGCGCTGCTGGCAGCGGCTCAAGACGGGCTCCTCGTTCGGCGTCGCCAACATGCACCGGGCGGCCTTCGACGCCACCAAGCAGGGCCGCGACTTCGCCTCCCGCCGCTGGGAGGAGCTGCCCGACGACCGCGATCTCGCGCTGCGCGCCGCCGCCTGGCATCTGCACGACCTCGCCGCGCGGCTCGGTACCGGGGGCAGCGCGGGCGGCGGTCTGTCCCGCGACGAGCTGCTGGCCCTCGGATACAACGCGGGCGCGGGCAACATGCTCGCCTTCGCACGCGGGGTGCGGCCGGGCCGCACGGCCCGCTCCTATCTGCGCAGGCTCCGGGCCAACTGGAGCAGGGCGCACGAAGCCGTCCGCTCCTGAGTCCGCCGCGCGCTCCGCGTCGCCGTCAGGGCCCGCCGGTCCCCTGTCCGGCGGCGTACCCACGGGCCGCCGATCCTGCCGCGGAGCCTGCTCGGGAGCCGGCTCAGACCCGGCTCAGCTCCGGGATCCTGGTCCGCTGCCGGGCCGGTGGGGACGGCCCGAGGCCGGTGCGGGTGCGGGCGCGGTCGCCGGCGCCGCTTCGGGGCGCGCCCTCGACCGGGGCGCGCCCCTCTCGGCATCGGTTCAGCGGTCGCAGGCGAGGGTGCCGTCGGCGGCGCCCTCGATCAGTTTCCGGTGCGCGGCCTCGATCCGCTCCACATCCGGCTTGACGACCTTTCTGTCGTAGGTCAGCAGCCCGTTCAGTTCGCCCTCCACGTCGGCGATCTGGGTGTAGACGGCGCCGCTGCTGCCGTCGCAGGCGGCGAAGCGCTCGACATCCTCCAGTTCGGCCAGGTATTCGTCGGTGAACTTCTCCTTCTCGACGCCCACATAGGTGTGCCGCACGGGCCAGGCATGGCCGGGTACGGCGAGTCCGAGCCCGCCGTATTCGCCGCTCACCAGCGCCCGCTTGCCGTCCGGCGAGGGCAGTTGGGCACCGGGGTAGCCGTGCGCGTCGGACACGTCGCCGTTGCCGCCGTCGACGGCGCCGCAGCAGTTGTGCCCGCTCATGTTGTTCACGAGCCGCGAGGGGTCGAGTTCCTTCGCGTAGTCGGCGATCCGCGCCTGGTCGTACTGGCCCCAGCCCTCGTTGAAGGTGACCCACATGATCACCGAGGGATGGCTGTCGTGCTGCTGGATCAGCTGCTTCAGCTCGTGCTCGTACTGGGTCCGCGCCGCGCTGTCCGGCCTCCGGTCGGAGCGCATGGACGGCATGTCCTGCCACACCAGCAGGCCCAGTCGGTCCGCGTGGTGGAACCAGCGGTCGGGCTCGACCTTGATGTGCTTGCGGACCGAGTTGAACCCCATTTCCTTGTGGCGGCGCAGATCGGAGGCGAGAGCTTCGTCCGTCGGTGCCGTGTGCAGCCCGTCGGGCCAGAAGCCCTGGTCGAGGGTTGCCATCGAGAAGACGGGTTTGCCGTTGAGCACCATGCGCCGCTTGCCGTCGACGGTCTCGACAGAGATCTCCCGCATACCGAAGTAGCTCTCGACGACGTCCGCCGACCGCCCCTTGCCCACCTTCACCTCAAGGGTGTACAGGTGCGGGTCGTCGGGCGACCACAGGTGCGGATCGGGCACCGGGACCCGGAACGGCTCGCTCCCGCTGCCGGTGGCCCGGCCGACCTCGCGCTCACCGTCGTAGGCGACCGCTGTGACGGGCACCCCGTCCCGCACGCCGCGCGCCGTGACCGCGACCTGCTCGCCGTCCAGGTCGGGTGTGGTCTTGACGTCGGCGACGTGGTCGGCCGCCACCGGTTCCATCCACACCGTCTGCCAGATCCCCGACGACGGCGTGTACCAGATGCCCTCGGGGTCGAGCCGCTGTTTGCCGACGGGCGGGTTGGGGCCGTCCGGGGAGTCGGTCGGGTCGTGGACGCCGACGACCAGTTCCTGGTGCCGTCCGGGGCGCAGAGCGTCGGTGACATCGACGGTGAAGCGGTCGTAGCCGCCCTTGTGCGCGGCGACGCGCTTCCCGTTGACGTAGACGGTGGCCTGCCAGTCGACGGCGTCGAAGTGCAGCTTCAGTCGCTCGCCGGAGCCGTGTGCGCCCACCTTCCAGCTCCTCGGCACGGTGAACGACCGCTTGTACCACATCCGCTCCTCGTGGCGCTCCACTCCGGACAGCTGCGACTCGACGGGGTAGGGGACCAGGATCTTCTCGGCCAGCCTCTTGTGCCGGCCCAGCGGCGGCCGCTCGCCCTTCTCGGCCGCGGCGAACTGCCAGGTGCCGTTGAGGTTGCGCCACCGGTCGCGCTTGAGCTGCGGGCGCGGGTACTCGGGCAGCGCGTTGCCGGGGCGGACCTCCTCGGCCCACTCGGTCTTGAGCTGGTACTGCGACCTGTTGTCGCCGGACGTCCAGAACGCACCGACCGGCCGGTCGTCGGTGCCGGTCAGCCCGCCCTCTCCGTCGTAGCGGACGTCGGCCGTGCCGCCCTGGCCCACGACCGGTTCGGGCAGCGCGACCAGCAGCGTACGCGGGTCGTCGGGGGCGCGGCGTATCTCGCCCAGCGGCCAGGTGGCGCCACCGATGACGGCCTTGAGGTGGTCGCGCAGCCGGGCGGGTGGCGCTGCGAGCTCCTGGGCGAAGCCGAGTTCCAGCGTGCGACCGGACTCGCGCACCTGCACCTCGGTGGGGCCGTCGTAGTCGAAGCCCTCCGGGAGGGTGAAGGCCGACCGGGGGACGGCCGTCTTCGTACCGCCGGGCGGGGTCCAGCGCACATGGAGGTTGGAGCCGCCCCACTCCTCGAAGTACTCGACCTTGAGGTCGTAGGACTTGCCCGCCGTCAGCTCGACGGGCTCGGAGTTCTGCTCCTTGTCCCAGTCGGGGACCCAGTGGTCGATGACGAGCCGGCCGTCGAGCCACATACGGAAGCCGTTGTCCCCGGTGATGTGGAAGGTGTGGCTGCCCGTCCGCTCCGGGGTGAGCCGGCCGGTCCAGCGGACGCTGGCGTGATCGGCGCTGCCGGTACGTTCCTTCAGCCGCGGTTCGAGGTCGTCGAAGTCGAGGCCCGGGTCGAAGGCGGTGGCCTTGAGGGTGCCGAAGTCGTAGGCGCCGGGCGCCGACTGGGTCCAGTACTCGCCCTTGAGGCCGTGCGCCTCGGGCGGCTGGGCGGCGGGTGCCGCGGCCGAGGCCGTGGCGGCGGATCCCGGTGGGGCGCCGAGCACGGCGAGGAGGGCGAGAAGGGCTGAGGCGGCGATGACGGCCGCTGACCAGGGTTGTGCGCGTCTCACGGTACCTCCGGGTGAGGTGTGCCACGTGTGGGTGCGGACTGTGCCCTGTGGTACTTCTCCGTGCGGTCCTTGTGGGTGCCCCGTCGGCTTGTACAACGTTGGAAACGGGGACAGTTGGCATGACAGCACGCATGCCGGACCCTGTCCAGGTACGCGACGGCGGCAGCCGAACCGGGCACGGAGCGGGCAGCGAGCGGGGGGAGTTGGGCACGGGTGAGGGTGAGCCTCAAGGACGTGGCCGAGCACGCGGGCGTCTCGGTCAAGACCGTCTCGAACGTGGTGAACAACTACCAGCACGTCACGCCCGCCACCCGGCACAAGGTGCAGCAGGCCATCGACGCGCTCGGCTACCGGCCCAACCCCACAGCCCGCCATCTGCGCAAAGGCCGTACGGGCATCCTCGCCCTCGCCGTGCCCGAACTGGGCAACCCCTACTTCGCCGAACTGGCCGGAGCCGTGGTCGACGCCGCCGCCGAGCACGACTACACGGTGCTGCTCGATCACACCCAGGGCCGCCGCGACCGCGAACTCCTGGTCGCCCAGGGCTTCCGCACCCGGGTCATCGACGGTCTGATCCTCAACCCGCTGGAACTGGAGGCCGAGGACCTGGCGGCGCGCACCGACGAGGTGCCTCTCGTGCTGATCGGCGAGCGACGCTACGACCTGCCCTACGACCACATCGCGATCGACAACGTGGCGGCGGCCCGCACCGCCGTGCGGCACCTGCTGGACATCGGTCGGCGCCGCATCGCCTTCGTCGGCGCCCGCCGCGACCGGCCCAGCAGGCCCGCGCATCTGCGGCTGCTGGGCTGGCAGACGGAGCTGGCGGCGTCCGGCCTCGCCGCGGACGACGCACTGGTGGGACGGGTGGAGGGGTGGGACCGCGCGGACGGGGCCGCGGCGATGGCGGCGCTGCTGGACTCCGGGCAGCGACCGGACGCGGTCTTCGCCTACAACGACCTCGTGGCCATCGGGGCGATGCGGCTGTTGGCCGAGCGCGGGTTGCGGGTGCCGCAGGACGTGGCGGTGGTGGGGTTCGACGATCTGACGGAGGGCCGGTACGGCATGGTGTCGCTCACGACGGTGGCGCCGGACAAGCGGGCGATAGCCCGGCTGGCCGTGGAGTCGGTGGTGCTCCGCATCGGTGGCGGGGCCGGCGCTCCCGAGGGCCCCCGGCAACTGCGGCCGGGCTTCCGGCTCCTGGAGCGGGAGAGCACGCTGGGCCGCCCCGACGGGTGAGGGGCCGGGGGCGGGGGCCGGGACCGGGAAAGCGGTCGCGGGCGGGGGCCTGTCGCCATGTCCTTCGACGAGCGCGGTTTTCCAACGATGGAAAACCGAAGGAGCCCCCGCGCGCGAAACGCCGTCGCGGGCAGCTCAGACATCCACCCCGCGGCTGCGCAGCCACGGCACCGGGTCGATACCCGAGCCGACCTCGGGGGTGACCCGGACCTCGAAGTGCAGGTGCGGGCCCGTGGAGTTGCCGGTGTTGCCGGAGAGGCCGATCTGCTCCCCCGCCCGTACATGATCGCCCGGCTTGACCTGGATGCTCGACAGATGCGCGTACTGCGTGTAGTAGCCGTTGGGGTGCCTGATGACGAGGTGGTTGCCGAAGGGGCCGCCGCAGTTCGTCTTGACGACGGTGCCCGCGCCGACGGCCCTCACCGGGGTGCCGACCTCCACCGCGAAGTCCTGGCCCGTATGGCTGTTCGACCAGCGCTTGCCCGAGGAGGCGAAGCCCGCCGAGAGCGTGTAGCCCTTGACCGGCGCCACCCACTTCCCGCTGCCGGCCGCCCGGCGCTCGCCCGGCGGGCTGTAGGCGCAGCCCCCGGAGGCCGGCTCGGCCCGCAGTGCCGCGCGCGAGATCGGCCCGGCGGCCCGTGCCGCGCGTTCCTCCCGTGCCTCCTGCATCCGCTCCCTGGCCTGCGCCAGCCGCCGTTCGACGAGGCGCTTGGCGCGCCGCTGCCGCTCGGTTTCGGCCTTCAGTTCGCCCAGCTGGGTCCGCCGGCGCTCCCGGTCCCGCACCAGGTCGTGCTGGGTGGTCTTCGTGGTGTGCAGCAGCCGCCGGAAGGCGAGGTCGCCCTGGCGCTGCGTGCGGAGCTTGTCCAGCAGGGTGTCCGGGGTGCTGGTCATCAGCAGCCGGGTGGCCGGGGCCCAGCCGCCCTGCTGGTACTGCCGACGGGCCACCGCGCCGAGCTGCCGGTGCAGCCGCCGCAGCCGCTCCTCCCCTCTGCTGACGGCCCGTGCGGCCCGGGCGACCGCCGCCCGTTGCACTGCTGTCCTGCGGTGGGCGGCCTCGTAGCGCGCCGAGGCAGCTGCGGCCTCCCGGTAGAGCGAGGCGATCCGGGCGGGCAGTGGCTGCGCGGCCTCGGCAGCGCCCTGGGCGGGAGCGGTGCCCGCGGCCTGTGGCGCACCGGCGGCGAGCACCGCCGCACACACCAGCGCAGCCAGCGGCACGGCTGCCCGTCTCTTTCGTACGACCTGAGTCATGGCACGATCGTGCGCCCGTGCGCGGCGTCAGAGGCGTCGCACGGGCGCGGCACGCGGGCGGCTTGGGCCGTTCGTCGCAGCGCCCCGTCCCCAGGACGGGTGCTTTTCCGGGCGGCGCGAGAGGGCCTCAGCCGTGCGGGGAGGTGGCCGCCTCCCGCTCCGGGCGCCCGGAACGGTCGGGGACCACGGCCTCGCCGCCGTCCTTCCCGGGCCGGGGGCGCAGCAGCACCCAGGCCAGCACGGCGGCGACCGCGAGCAGTGCCGCACCGGCCAGCCCGGTGATCTGGACACCGCGCGAGAAGGCGGACCTGGCCTCGGCGACCAGTGCCTCGCCGGGGCCGCCGCCCAGCCGCGTGGCGGCGGCCAGCGCGTTGCCGAGCGTCTCGCGGGCGGCGTCCAGCACACGCGCCGGCACCCCGTCCACCGGGTCGAGGCCCATCCGGTACGCGGAGGAGAGCACGCTGCCCAGCACGGCGACGCCGAGCGCGCCGCCCAGCTCTATACCGGTCTCCGAGACGGCCGAGGCGGCGCCCGCCCGCTCGGGCGGAACGGTGGCCAGCACCATGCTGTTGGTCAGCGTCATCACTGTGCCCACGCCCAGACTCACCAGGCAGAAGGCGAGGACGACGACGGCCACCCCGTGCCCCAGCGGCAGCGCGGTCAGTGCCGCGAAGCCGAGCGCCGCGGTCGCCAGCCCGGCGGTGATCAGCTGCCGTATGCCGGTGCGCCGGGCCGCGGCGGCGGCGAAGAATCCGGAGGCGACCGAGAGGGCGGCGCCGGGCAGCAGCATCACTCCGCCACGCAGCGGTGAGAGGCCCTCGGACAGTTGCAGGAACTGCGGGATGAAGAAGAGCGATCCGGCCATCACGAAGATCACGAGCACATTGGTGACGATCGCGGCGGAGAAGTGCCGGATACGGAAGAGCGAGATGTCGATCAGCGGGTCGGCGAGGGTGCGCTGGCGCCGTACGAACACGGCGCCGAAGGCCAGCCCCACGGCGAGGAACGGCACGGCCCTCAGTTGGTCGCCGTGTGCGAACGTCTTGACGGCGTAGACGGCCGGCAGCACCGTCAGCAGGGTGAGGGCCGCGCTGAGCAGGTCGAAGCGGCCCGGCCTGGGGTCCTTGGTCTCGGGCACCAGCAGCGGCAGCCCGGCCAGGGCGAGCAGTACCAGCGGAAGGTTGATCAGGAAGACCGAGCCCCACCAGAAGTGCTCCAGCAGCAGCCCGCCGACGACGGGGCCGAGTGCCGAACCGGCGCTGAAGGCCGAGCCCCAGGCGGCGACGGCGACCATCCGCTGGCGCTCGTCGCGGAACATGTTGCGCAGCAGCGAGAGGGTGGAGGGCATCAGCGTCGCGCCCGCCACGCCGAGCAGGACGCGGGCCGCGATGAGCGTGCCCGCGCTGGGGGCGTAGGCGGCGAGCGCGGAGGCGACGCCGAACCCGGCGCAGCCGATCATCAGCAGCTTGCGCCTGCCTATTCGGTCGCCGAGGGTCCCCATGGTCACCAGCAGCCCGGCGAGGACGAAGGAGTAGATGTCCACGAGCCACAGCAGTTGGGTGCTGGAGGGGGCGAGGTCCTCGCTGAGCGCGGGAACGGCGAAGCCGAGGACCGTGAGGTCTATCGCGATCAGCAGCACGGGCAGGGTGAGGATCAGCAGGCCGGCCCACTCCCGGGGGCCGGCCCTCACGGTCATGTCCTGCGCCATGGCTCGGTTTCTCCGTTCTTGCGTTCGTGCGGCGTCGCTCGTACGTGGTGCGGCGGGACGGTCCGGCCCCGGCGGCCGCGGCGCCGGGCATTTTGTGTACGGACGTACATAAATCTGTGTACTAGGGTACACAAAAACCGCCGGAACGGAGAAAGACGGGCAGTGCCGATGGGAGCCAAGCGAGGGCCGGCCGACCCCGGGCGCCGGGAGCGGATCATGGCGGCCACCGAGCGGATCCTGCTGGAGCACGGCATCGCGGGGCTCAGCCACCGCGCGGTCGCCCGCGAGGCGGACGTCCCGCTCGGCTCCACGACCTACTACTTCGCCACCCTCGACGACCTGCTCGACGCGGCCACCCGCAGGCTCAGCGAGCGCTACGCACGCCGGCTGCGCACCTGGGGGGCGGAACTGGGCGAGATCTCCCGTGCCGGACTGGTGGAGGCGCTGGCCGACCTGGTGGAGACGCTGCTGCGGGACGACCGCGGCGCGCTGGTCCTCTCCTTCGAACTGTCGGCCGCCGCCATGCGCAGACCCGAACTGCGCGACTCGGCACTGCTGTACGCCGAGACCGAGCGTCAGGTACTGGGCGCACACACCGACGAGCGCACGGCCCGGGCACTCTCCCGCGTCCTCGACGGCCTGCTGCTGCACTCCCTCGCCGCGGCCACCCCACCGACCCGTTCGGACATCACCGGGCCGCTCGCGGCGCTGCTCACCCCCGACGACTGAGCGCACAGCGCCCCGCGCTCCACCCTCTCAAGGGTGAGCGCGGGGCGCTGTGCGCTCAGGATCTGCTTCCAGGCGCCCTGGCCGTCCGCCTTCTCCCGGAGCGGGCAGCCATCGGCGTCGGCACTCGATCCGGGGTCAGCCGGGGCCGCCGCTGCCGAAGGATCCGCTCTTGCCCGGCTCCCACTTCTTGCGCGTCGGCGGCTCGCCGGGGTGGTGCTCGCGGTCGCCCTGGTCGTGCACACCGCTGTGCGGCAGCCGACGGACCCCGTCGCGGGGCATCTCGTCCGGCTCGCGGTTCTCCGTGACCTCCTGGACCGGGCCGCCGTCGGGCAGGTGCGGCTGCTCGTCGGGCTCGGGCGGTTCGGGCTCACGGTTCTTGATCCGGATGCCGAGCCAGACGGCGCCGATCAGCGCGGCCACGATCAACAGCCCGATGATCCCGGGAACCAGACCCACCAGATGGTCACGGGCGGCGACGTCCATGGCCGTCCCGATGACGTCCGCGTTCATGTGCTCAGCCCCCTTCGGCTCGCGGTGTCACCCTCGGGGTTTCCGTGGCGGGCCGAAGGAAACCTGGCCGGACCCCGGAAGCGAACATCTGAGCGATACGGAATGCCCGGTCCCCGCCCCGTACTCGGCCCACGTCCTGTTCAGTCCGCGTCCTGTTCAGTCCGCGTCCTGTTCAGTCCGCGTCCTGTTCAGTCGGCGTCCTGTTCAGTCCGCGTCGTGCGATCCGGAGACGGCGCGCCCGTTGACCGCCAGCACCCCGGGCACCTCCATCAGCTCGCCCACCAGCTCCGGCACCGAGCCGGAGCCGGACACCGCGAGGGTGAGCTTGGTCAGCTCCGGCCGCGGCTCCCCCACCTGCTCGACGTTGGTCTCGGTCACCACGAAACCGCGCTCCGTGCACAGCGACAGCGCGTTGCGCAACACACCCCGCCCCTCCTCGTAGGTGAGCCGCAGATGGCCCGGCACCGCTCCCGGCAGCCGGTCGCTGACCTTGGTGAAGCCCCACACGGTGAGGAAGTGCATGGCCACCGTCGCGACGGCCAGCAGCGGCAGCCCCGCACCGCAGGCCATCCCGACCGCGGCCGAGACCCATACGATCGCCGCCGTCGTCAGCCCGCGCACCACGTCACGGCGCAGGAAGATGACGCCACCGCCGAGGAACCCGACGCCGGAGACGACCTGCGCCGCGACCCGGGACGGATCGATGGAGATGTCCTCCATGCCCATCAGATCGGCGAAGCCGTACTTGCTGACCAGCATGAAGAGCGCGGCGCCCAGCCCCACCAGCGCGTGGGTGCGCAGACCCGCGCTCTTGTTCTTGGCCCGCCGCTCCAGGCCGATCAGCGAGGTCAGGATGAAGGCCAGCGCGAGGTTGGCCACCTGCGGCCAGCCCTGGCCGAGGGAAGAGTAGAACGCGTCGTTCATAGTCGAGGTCTAACAGCTTCGGGTGTCATCAGTCGGTAGGCAGCAGGGGACCCAGCGGGCCGAGATCCAGGTTCAGCTCCTCGGGCGTCAGCCCGAACCGTTCCCGCAACAGCTCCATCCGGTCCTCCAGCAGCATGAGCGTCATTCCGATCCGCTCCTCCTGGTCCTCGTCCAGGTCCCCCACCTCCACCCGGCGCAGGGCCTGTCGCTCCACCAGTTGCCGCAGCAGCTCGACGATGGTGAGCACCAGTGCGGCCAGATCGCGCTCCACGGTGTCGGGGTCGAAGTCGAGCCGCCGGGTCGCGGAGGCCCGTGCCCCGCGCGTCTCTGTCTCGGACGCCCCTGCGTCGGGCGCCCCCGGGTCGGACGCTCGGGCCCCGGGTGCGGTCTCGGATACTCGGGTCACAGTGGCTGCCCTCCCTCCCAGGGCGAGGGGACGCGTGCGTTGACCGAGCTGATCAGGGCCCGCAGGTCGATCCGCACCAGGTCCACGTCGGCGATCCCCAAGGTGAGCGACCCGGTGAGGACCGCCCCGGTGCCCAGCAGCCGGTCCAGCAGGTCGACCAGGGCGACCTGCCGCCGGGCCAGCGGCTGCTCGGAGTCGACAGCCACCGGCCCGCGCGGAGCGTGCGGCCCATCAGACGGCGCTGTCATGGACACCCTCCCGCTGGTCGGGCGCGTCCGACGCGGCGAACGAGTACGGCGCCCACGGGCCGGTCAGCTCGACCCGGACGGCCGGGTCGTGTGCGCCCAGCTGCTCCACACGGCCCACGAACTCCTCCGCCCGCTCGCGGGGCACCAGATAGGCCGCGTTGAGCAGGTTCTGCCCGGCCACCTGGGACAGCTGCGGATTCTGCGCGGGATACACCCGTACGTCCTCGGCCTGCGCCGTGAGCGCCGCGTGCAGCGCACGGCCCAGTTCCTCGGCCTCCCGCAGCGCGTTCTCCCGCGAGGTGACCTCCTGCCTGCGCCGGCGCAGGAACTCCCGCCCGCTGGTCGGGGCCGGTGCCGCTGCCGGGGCCGGTTCGGGCGCCCGCTGCGCGTAGACCTTCACGCCCCACTCGACGCGGCCCGCCAGCCTGTCGAGGGTGGCCAGGAACTCCTGGCTGCCCTCCGCCAGGGCACGCCGGACCCCGTCGTCGTCCCGGTAGACGGTCGCCAGGCGCAGCGGAAGCGGGCAGGTGAGCGCGGTGAGCGCGTCGACCACCGCCTGGTGGGCGCGGGCCGTCTGCTCCAGCCAACCGAGGTCCTCCAGCCGGGCGTGCAGCGGCTCCTGCGCGAACTCCTCCTCGGGGACCTTGCTGACCACCGCCTGCAGTCCCGCCTGGTCGACGACGTACGGGACGGAGCCGTTCACGCCCCGTACGTCGTCGGGCAACGGGGCCTCGAGGGGCGCGGTCACCGCGTAGACGTACCGCAGTTCACCGTTCATGGCGCTCTCCCTCCAGGCGTTCCGGATTCCGCTGCTCCAGTTCGGCGACGCGTTGGCGCAGCCGCTCGTTCTCCTCGGACAGTTCGGTCCGCCGGGCGTTGGAGCTGAGCGCGGGATCGGTCTCCCACCAGTCGATGCCCATCTCCTTGGCCTTGTCGACGGAGGCGACGATCAACCGGAGCTTGATGGTCAGCAGCTCGATGTCGAGCAGGTTGATGCGGATGTCGCCCGCGATCACCACGCCCTTGTCGAGAACCCGTTCGAGGATGTCGGCGAGGTTGGCGCTGCTGCCGCCGTCGTAGCGCTCGGGCAGCCTGCCGCCGCTGGGCATCGGCGTACTCACCGGCGCTCACCCGCCGAGGCGTCCTCCTCCTCGAACTCCTCCTCCGCCTCGTCCCGGTCGGCGGGCTCCTCGTAAGCGTCCTGTTCGGAGTCCTCGAACTGTTCTGGTTCCTCGGCGTCATCGGCGTCATCGGCTTCCCCGACGTCCGCCTCGGTCCCGGTCCGGTCCTCGTCCTCGTACGCGTCCTCGGCGCGGCGCTCCTCTTCGGCGACCGCGTCCTCGTGGGTGACGACGACCTCGCCGTCGCGTATCTCGCCGCGCCAGCCCTCGTCCGCCTCGCCCTTCATGGAGATGTGCCGGGCGTAGTGCTTGAGGTCGAGCCGGGCCCTGCGGCCCTGGGCGCGCCAGACGTTGCCGGTCTTCTCGAACAGGCCCTTGGGGTAGTACTCGATCAGCAGCACGACGCGGGTGAGGTTCCCGGTGAGCTCATGGAACGTCACCACGCCCTTGGTACTGCCCTTGGCCCCCTCGGACGTCCAGGCTATGCGCTGGTCGGGGATCTGCTCGGTGGTGGTCGCCTGCCAGCTCCGATCGGACCAGAAGATCTTCGCCTTCCAGTCGGAGGTGGTGTCGTCGGCCACCGTGACATCCCGCACGCCCTTGGTGAAGGAGCTGAAGTCCTGCAACTGTGTCCACTGGTCGTAGGCGGTTCTGACGGGCACGCCCACATCCACGTACTCCAGGATGACGACCGGCTTCTGGCCGCCGCTCCCCTTGCGTTTGCCGTCTCCAGCGCCCAGCAGCCCCTTGATGCCCTCGCCCGCCTTCTCCTTCAGACGTCCGGCGCCGACCTCCACGGCGGTGCGCACGGGGCCCTTGCCCTCGACGATCTTCCGGCCGCTGTCCAGCGCCAACCTGCCGAAGCCGGGGCTTTTCCCCTCGGCCACGTCGTTGAGCCTGCTCGTGGCCTGCCCGAGCTTGCGGCCCACTCCGGCGAGCAGCTTCTCGCCCTCGGCCAGGGCGAACTCCTGGGCCGCCGACTTGAGCCGGTCCGTGGCCTCGGGGTCGAGACCGCCCAGCGGCTTGCCACCGCCGTTCTGCGTCCGCGTGTCAGCCACGGGTCCGACCTCCCTTCGCACCACTGCCCTTCGCACCCGTGGCGGAGGACTTCGCGGTGGACTTGGTGCCGGTCCGCTTGGCCGTCCGGGAGCGGTCCGGGGCCCCTGAGGCCCTGGCCGAGGACGACGCGGTCTTCTTCGCCGGCGCCCGGCCCGCCTGCTGCTTCTTGGCAGGGCGCTTGGCTGCCGGCTTCTTCGCGGCGTCGTTGGCCCGACGCGCGGGGCGGGAGCCACGCTGCGCACCGCCGGAGGCGCGGGAACCCTGCTCACCGGACTCGTCCTGGTCGTCCGCCGTCTCGGCCACGCTCTCGGTGGTGTCCTTCGCGGTGGAAGCGGCGCCGCGCGCCGTGTCCTCGACGGATGCGCCGACGCCGTCGAGCCGGTCGCGTACGTCCAAGGTGCGCTCGTGCAGCCGGTCGGCCAGCGCGTTGACCTGGCGGTTGACCAGGGCGCCGGTCGCTGCCCTGCCCGCACCCCGCAAGTCGGAGCGCAGCTGCTCGCCCAACTCCTTGAACTGCGGATTCCTGGCAAGCTGTTCCGTGGCCGTACGCGCGACGGCTCGTGGGCTCAGTGGCATCTTCTTGCCCATCACCACCGTGGCGACGCCAAGGGCGAACTTCGCCTTCTTCGTCCGGCCGAGGAGATATCCCCCGCCGGCGGCCAGTGCCATCGTCAGTCTGCTGTTCATGTCCATGGGTTCCTGTCCTCCAACCGCGCGAGGAGCTCGTCCTCGCGGCGGTCGAACTCGTCTTCGTCGATCTCGCCGGCGAGCAACTGCCGCTCCGCCTCCGCGAGCTCGCGCTGGACGGTGGCGGGGTCGCGGTACTGCCGCTCCGCCTCGGCCTGCACCTGCCGCAGCACCCAGGCGGTGCCGCGCACCGGGGCAGCGGGCAGCAGCAGTAGTTCGCTGATCAGCCCCATGTCGGCCTCCCGGCTCCACCGGCCCGTCAGCCGGCCGCCGGTGCGGCCCGGGCGCCGGCCGTCGCGTCGGCCGACGCGTCGGTCTTCTCGACGAAGCTGTAGGGCGGCAGCGGACCATTCACCTTCAGATCCAGCTGCGGTGCGGAGGTCCCCAGCTCCTCGACGGCGGAGAGCAGCTCGTCGGCCGCTTCCCGGGCGACGAGGACGGAGAGGTTCGTCAGCCAGCCCGCGCTCTGCGGGCCCTCGCTCACCTCGGCGGCCAGCGGCTCCACCGCGTGGCGCAGCAGTGCCGCGTCGACGGGCTCCCGGGCCTGCACGGCGCGGGCGACCTTCTCGCCAAGCGCCAGCTTCTGTTCGTAGCTGCCGCCGCCCGCGGCGCGGTTGGCCTCGCTCTCCGCCCGCAGTTCGGGCTGCTGTGCCATCACGACGTGCAGCACGGCCTCCTGGTCGTGGCTGGCCTTGATGTTGTACTCGACCTTGCCTTCGAGCGTGTCGAGGCGTTCGAGGAAGTGTTCGGCCCGCTCCACGAGCACCTCGCCGACCGTGCCGTCGTCCTCCGAGAGGCTGCCGAAGCGCATGGGCAGTACCACCCGCTCGGCGTTCACCTCCGCGAGGACCTGCTGGTGGGCGAGGAGCTCCCGGCGCTTGGGCCGCAGGTCCTCGGGCGCGTCGCTGACCAGTGCCACCAGGCCGTCCCGCTGGAGGATCCGCACCGGGCGGGGCGGGTCGCCCACGCCGGTCAGTCCTTCGCGCAGGTGCGGGGCCGGGGACCGGGTGATGCCGTAGACGTAGGTGCTCACTCCCGCTCCTCCTTCTTGCGGGTGGTGGTGCGCCGCCGCGTGCCGCCCTCCTGGGACTCGTCGCGCGCCTGCTGGAACGCGTCCGAGACGGTCTGCGCCGCGCCGCTGAGCGCACCCTTGGTCTTTCCCTGGGCCCCGGACTCGGTGACCTGCCCCACCACGTCGGGCAGGCCGGGGCTCTTGTTGCGGCCCGACTCCAGGTCGAGGCGGTTGCAGGCCTCGGCGAACTTCAGATACGTGTCCACACTGGCGACCACGACCCGGACGTCGATCTTGAGAATCTCGATACCGACGAGGGACACCCGCACGAACGCGTCGATCACCAGTCCGCGGTCGAGGACGAGTTCCAGTACGTCGTAGAGATTGCCGGTTCCGCCGCCTTGCTGTTGTGCCGGAGCGACAGTCATGAGGCAGAGCCTCCTTCGCTTCTCTGGCGCCGTTCTCAGGCTTGGATTTCACGGGCAACTCCCGTGCTTGCACGGAGAGTTCGCGGAACGGGGGCGCCTCGTTCCCGCGGTCGTACCGCGGCGCCGGACGGGTAGCCCTTGGGCCAAGGGTCAAACCCCGCGCTCCGCTTCCCGCCGACCCGGAAGAGCAACTTGTCGGGCATATGCGACAAAAGGGAAGCAGAAAAGGCGGCAGAAGAAGAAAGAACGATCCCGGCGGGCTACTCGCCCCCGGAGCCGCCCAGCAGCCAGCGGGAGGCGGCGGCACCGAGCTCGCGCAGCTCCCGGTTGCTCAGCCGTTCCCGCAGCGGTGCGAAGACCTCGCCCTCCTGGCTCGCGGCGTGCTCGCGCACCTGGTCGAGCAGCACGCTCATCCGGTGCTCGACGGCGGGTGAGCCCGGCTCGGCGGCCCTGAGCTCCCGGACGGTCACCGCCGCCGCCTCCCAGCGCTGCCGGGCCGCGGCGACGCGCTGCTCCCCGTCGGGCAGCAGCCGGCGGACGACGGGGTGCAGTGTGTGGCCTTCCGCGAGGGCGTGCCGCTCCAGCCCGGCCAGCAGCTGCTCGGCGAGGGCGGCGCGGCGCTCCGGGTCGCGGGTCGCCTCGTAGGCCGCGACGAGACGCTCGGCCTCGGCGTGATCGTCCGCGAGCAGTTCGAGTACGTCCGGGCGGTGTGCCATCGCCCCTCCTTGGTCCGGTTTCGGACACGGTGACCGCTACGCCCCGGTCACCGTTTCGCCCCTGGGAGTGTGGGGACTCGCCTCCGTAGGTGACTACGGAGGTGATCCCACGTGCAGCAGAACAAGACCAGCACCCGTGACGAGAGCGCCGGGGACTCCGGCCGCCCGGCGGCCAACACTCCCCGGACGGTGCTCCGCCCGGACGGTCCGATGGGCTACGGGCCGCATGCTCCGGCCGGCGACCGGGACCCGGAGTCGCACATCTTCCGCGGCGAGGACTGACCGGCCGGGCGCCGGTCCCCCACCCGTACCCGGCTCCGTCCGGTTCACTCCGCCGCACAGCGGGCACCCGCCCGGTCCACCGACGCTCCCCCGGCACGGACGGGGAGGGAGGAGGACCGCGCATGAGTGACAAGCAGTCGGACGTGGAAGCCAAGGGCCCCGGCACCGCACAGGTCCTGCGCTCGGCACGCGAGGCCATCGAGGAGCTGACCGGCCTGGAGGCCGAGACGGTCTCCTCCGTCGTCAGAGGTGACGACGGAAGCTGGACGCTGCACGTCGAAGTCGTCGAGCTGCGCAGGATCCCGGACAGCGTCAGCATGCTCGGCTCGTACGAGATGACGCTGGACGCGGACGGCGAGCTGACCGGCTATCGCAGGCTCCGCCGCTACGAACGCGGCAGGGCGGACCCCCGCTGAGCACCGTCGAAGAAGCTCCACCGCCGAAGAGGCACAGTCAGGTCAGGTCAGGTCACATACAGCGTGAGGAGCGTGGCATCGTCCTCCGCCTCGTGGCCCAGCAGCGTGGAGACCAGGCACTCGGTGGCCGCCTGGGCCGTGTCGTTGCGCCCCGCGCACTCCCGCACGGCTGCCAGCAGAGCGGCGACCCCCTCGTCGAGGTCCATACCACGGCGTTCGATGACCCCGTCCGTGTAGCACAGGAGCAGATCACCCGCCTGCAGCTGGGTGTGGTTGATCGGATAGGCCGCCTCCGGGGTGACGCCCAGCATCAGTCCGTGCTCGGCCTCCACCAGTCGCGCCACGCCGTCCCGCACCAGGACCGGCGCCGGGTGCCCCGCGCTGGCCCAGTGGAAGACCCGGGTGTCGGTGTGCAGGTGCCCCACCACGCAGGTCGCGGTGGTCTCCAGGCCGCCGTAGTAGACGACCTCGCCCAGCGCCGTCGTCAGCTCGGCCGCGTTCTCGTCGGTGTAGGCGAGCCCGGCCAGCGCGGAGCGCTGCTGCACCGCCCGGCTGGCCGCGTCCACCCCGTGCCCCGAGGCGTCGCCGACCGCCAGCAGCACCCGTCCGTCGGGCAGCTCGCGGCACTTGTACCAGTCACCGCCGACGCCCGAGTCGGAAGGGACATAGGCGGCGCTCACGGACAGCCACGAGGGGGTGAGCACGCCCAGCGGCGGGGTGAGCGCCCTGCGGAAGGTCTCGGAGACGCGGCGCTCGGCCGCCGCCTCCTGGCGCAGCCGCTCGGCCTCGGACAGCGCCCGCCCCAGCTGCTCCTCCTGCCCGGTGATGTCCCGCGCGGCGAACAGCAGGGACTCCGGTACCTCGGCGCCCTCCGGCTGCGCCTCGCCGAACCAGCGGATCCGCCGCCGCCGGCCGTCGACATGGACGGTCAGCTCGTGTTCGGGCACATCGCCGCCGGCCAGCAGGGTGCGCAGATCGGCGACGAACGCCGGCACCTCGGCCGGCTCGATCTTCCGCCCCACGGTGAACAGGTCGGCGGCGACGTCCCTGGCCGAGGTCACCGACCGGGCCGTGCGCTCCAGCTCGGAGTACCCCTCCGGTGTCACCTGCTCGGGTGGCGGTGCCGTGAGGCCCAGCAGTTCGCGCAGCCCCTGCGACCAGCGCATCCTGCCGCTGACCAGGTCCCACTCCGCCCAGCCGAGCCGGCCGCCCTCCTGGATGCGGCGGGTGAGCCTGGCCTCGCCGACCGGTTCCCAGTTCGTCAGCAGCAGCCCCTCGTCCGGCAGCAGCGCGACGGTGCCGCGCAGCCGGGCACGCTGGAGGACGCCGTCGATGACGTCGACGTAGTCGATGGTGTCGCTGGAGACGGGCGTGCCGCAATCCAGCGCGGCGCGGTAGACGTCGTACATCCCGCTGGTGCGGATCCCCGGCCGGGTCTCGGACAGCGGCTTGCCGAGGAAGTCGTAGGAGCCGCGCTCCACACCGCTCAGCTCGAAGTGGTTGGCCCCGACGACGATGAAGTCCTGGACGGTGCCGTCCGCGGCGTACAGCGGGCGCAGCACCGTCGAGCTGCCCCGCAGCACACCCAGCACGGCGGGCAGCCAGGACGGCAGGCCGGGCAGTACCGCCACGTCGCTGGGCGGCGGGGCTTCGGCGCCGTCGTAGGCGAACGGCCCGGACGTCGGCCGGTCGGCCGGGTCCGGCCGGTGCCCGGAGCGCGGGGAGCAGCCGGGGTGGGCGGGGCCCGCCTCGGCGATCCGGACGCGCGCACGGTGCCGGGCGCACGCGATGGTGCGCAGCGCCACCCGGTTGAGCTCTTGCAGCGCGCTCTGAGATGCGCGTGTGGCGGCGCCGTCCGCGGGGTCCACAGGCGAGGCATCCATATGTCGGCATTGTCCGCCCCGTGGGGCTTCTTCGCCGGGCGACGGGGCCGCTCGTGGCACCGAGCGGGTCCCCGGCCGGGCCGCGCTCCCCTAGGCTCGGAAGCATGACGGCAGACGAGGGGTCGGTACGGGTCGACAGCTGGATCTGGTCCGTACGGCTGGCGAAGACCCGCTCCCAGGCGGCGACCGCGGCCCGCGGTGGGCACGTCAAGGTCAACGGCGAGCGGGTGAAGGCGGCGCACGCCCTCCGGGTGGGGGATGAGGTGCGGGTGCGGCAGGCGGGGCGCGAGCGCATCGTGATCGTCAAGCGGCTGATCAAGAAGCGGGTGGGCGCTCCGGTCGCCGTCGAGTGTTACCAGGACAACAGTCCGCCGCCGCCGTCCCCGGTGGAGGTCCCCGTCGTCGCGCGCCGTGAGCGGGGGGCCGGACGCCCCACCAAACGGGACCGCCGCGAACTGGAGCGCCTCCGCGGAGAGCGCTGAACGACCCCCACCCGACGGCGCCCCCCCGACGGCGCCCGGCCCGCTCAGCCGCCGCTCTCGCGCAGCCGCTCGGCGATGACGGCGGCCTGGACGCGGCGGCCCACGCCGAGCTTGGCGAGGATGGTGGAGATCCGGTTCTTCACGGTCTTCTCCGCCAGGAACAGCCGCTCACCGATCTGCCGGTTGGTCAGCCCCTCCCCGATCAGCGCGAGCACCTCCCGCTCGCGCGGGGTGAGCCGGGCCAGCTCCGGCGGGGCCGTACGGTGCTCCCGGGCCCGGACGCGCGCCATGACGCGCGCGCTCGCCCCGGGGTCGAGCAGCGAGGTGCCGGCCGCCACCGTCCGGATGGCGCTGACCAGATCGGCGCCCTTGATCTGCTTGAGCACATAGCCCGCCGCGCCCGCCATGACCGCGTCCATCAGCGCCTCGTCGTCGTCGAAGGACGTGAGGATCAAACACACCAGTTCAGGCATCATGGCCCGCAGTTCGCGGCAGACCTCGATGCCCGCGTGGTCACTGTGCTGCTCGGCGCCGCCCAGCCGTACATCCAGCACCGCGACATGGGGGCGTACCGCGGGCACGCGGGTGAGCGCCTCCTCCGCGTCGCCCGCCTCCCCGACGACCTCCAGATCGGATTCGGCTTCCAGCAGGTCGCGCAGCCCTCTGCGTACCACCTCGTGATCGTCGAGCAGGAAGACGCGCACAGGCGCGGCGGGGTGGGCGGCTGTGCCGCCCGGGCTGTCGGAACCCGGCACTGGACCTCCTCGGGACGCCCTCAAGCCTGGGGCATGGGCGGCTGGATGAGTAGGGGCCGTTCGTCCCGCCCGAACCCGCGCGGTCTAGGGTTCCGGTATGACCGAGCGGAGCCGACGGCCGCTGGCGGGTGTGCTCGCGGCGATGGCCGTGTCGTTGACCGGCACCCGCATCTCGGCCATCGCGCTCCCCTGGTTCGTCCTGGTCACCACCGGCAGCACCGCCAGGACCGGGCTGGTGGCGCTGTGCGAGATGGCGCCGTACGTACTGGTCAAGGCGTTCACCGGTCCGCTGGTCGACCGGGTCGGTCCGCGTACCGTCTCATGGATCACCGATGTGCTCAGTGCCCTCGCGGTGACCGCCGTGGGCCTGCTGCACCTCGTGGACGTGCTCTCGTTCTGGCTGCTGCTCCTGCTCGTCGCGGTGATCGGGGCGGCCCGGGGACCCGGCGACCTGTCGAAAGAGATCATGGTCCCGGAGGCCGCGGAGCGCGCCCGGGTGCCGCTGGAGCGGGCCGCCGGGCTGGCGGGGGTGACCGAGCGGCTCGCCTCGACCGTCGGCCCTGCGGCCGGTGGCGCGGTGGTGGCGCTGCTCGGCGCGCAGACCGCGCTGTTCGCCATCGCGTGCTGCTTCGCCTCGGGTTCGGCCGTGATCGTGGTTCTGCTGCCGCGCCGCCGCGGCAGCATCCGGGACGACCCGGACGGCAGCGCCCGTCCCGCGTCCGAGGGCTACTGGCGCCGGCTCGGCGCGGGCTTCCGCTTCCTGCGCGGTGACCCGCTGCTGTTGACGGTGATCGCCATGGTCGCCGTCACCAATCTGCTGGATGCCGCCTTCGCCACCCTGCTGCTGCCCGTCTGGGCACGGGAGTCCGGCAACGGCCCCGGAGCGATCGGGCTGGCGAACAGCGCGCTGGGGATCGCGGCGGTCGCCGGGAGCCTGGTGGCCGCCGCGATCGGGCACCGGATGCGCCGCCGCCCCGTCTTCTTCGCCGGGTTCCTGCTGGCGGGCGCACCCCGGTTCTTGATCCTGGCCGTGGACGTACCGCTGTGGGCGGTGCTGGGCGTCTTCGCGCTCGGCGGTTTCGGAGCGGGCTTCCTCAACCCGATACTGGGCGCCCTCAACTTCGAGCGCGTGCCCGGCGAGTTGCGGGGCAGGGTCAACGCGCTCGGGGACTCGCTGGCCTGGTCCGGCATCCCCCTCGGCGGGCTCCTCGCCGGTGCGGGGGTCGCCGCGTTCGGGCTGGTGCCCGTGCTGCTGGCCGGCGGTGCCGCGTACTTCCTCACCACGAACCTGACCGGGCTGCGACCGGAGTGGCGTGAGATGGACCGGCGGAAGGCGCCCCGGCACCCGGGCGGGCACACTCCGCCCGGCGGGCACGCCCCACCGGGCGAGGGGCGTACGAACACCGCACCAGGCGGCACGAACGGCGAGGTCGAGCCGGAATCGACCGGCGACCTGGCGTCCGTTCGGCCGTAGACTGCCGTTCCGGGTTCGCGCGGGGGCCCGGCTGTCGTACGGCGTACGGAGGTGCGCATGTCGGAGGCTGCCAGAGCGGGGCAGCACCGTCCGGAGCGGGGGCGGGGCAACGACCGGGTGGAGTACCGCGAGGAGCTGCCCCACTTCCGGCTGGACGAGCTGCTGGACGAGCTTCAGACGCGGCTGGATGCCGCACGGCTCACCCAGGACCGGATGCACAGCCTTCTGGAAGCCGTGCTCAGCGTCGGGCGCGAACTGGACCTGTCCCAGGTGCTGCGCCGCATCGTGGAGGCGGCGCTGGCGCTGACCAACGCGGAGTACGGCGCGCTGGGTGTCATCGGGGAAGGGCAGCGGCTGTCGACCTTCCTGCCGGTGGGCGTCTCGCCGGAGCAGGCCGCACGCATCGGCCCGCTGCCCTCGGGGCACGGGGTGCTCGGCGAACTGATCCGCGACCCGCGGCCGTTACGGCTCACGGATCTGAGCGCGCACCCGGCCAGCCACGGCTTCCCCGCGCACCATCCGCCGATGCGCACCTTCCTGGGCGTGCCCGTGCGGGTGCGGGACGAGGTCTTCGGCAACCTCTATCTGGCACAGAAGCGCGGTGGCGCCGACTTCGACGCCGACGACGAGGCGGTCGTCACCACCCTCGCCGTCGCCGCCGGGATCGCAGTCGACAACGCCAGGCTGTACGCGGAGAGCCGGCGCCGCGAGCAGTGGCTGGAGGCGCTGGGCGAGATCAGCCGGCTGCTGCTGAGCGGCGCGACCTCGAACGAGGTGCTGCGGCTGATCGCACAGCGGGCGCTGGAGGTGGCGCAGTCGGACACCTCGTGCGTGCTGCTGCCGGACACCGAGGGCGTCGCGGACGCCCTGCGGGTCGTGGTGGCGGTCGGCGACCTCGCCGAGGAGCAGACGGGCGTGGTCGTGCCCTACGACGACACCCTGTCCGGGCTGGCGGCCCGCACCGGGGAGTCGGCGGTGACGGCGGACATCGGCAACGATCCGCGTACGCACGCCTTTCCGGACGGGGAGGTCGAGCACGGTCCCGTCGTCGCCGTACCGCTGCTGGCGCAGCAGGACGCACCCGGCGCGCTGCGGCTGAGCCGGCTCAAGGGGCGTCCACCGTTCGACGAGACGGAGGTGGAGCTGCTCAAGGACTTCGCCGCGCAGGCCGCCCTGGCGCTGGAGATGGCGCAGCACCGCGCCGAGTCGGAGCAGCTCACCCTGCTGCACGAGCGCGACCGTATCGCCCGCGACCTGCACGATCTGGCCATCCAGCGGCTGTTCGCCACCGGGATGACGCTGCAGAGCGCGGGACGGCTCATCGACCGGCCCGAGGCCGCGGAGCGGGTGAACCGCGCGGTGGACGACCTCGACGAGACCATCAAGATCATCCGTTCCACCATCTTCGCGCTGCGCACCTCCGGTGAGGGTGCCGAGCCGGGCACCAGCCTGCGCCGGACGGTGGCCAAGGCCGTCAGCGACGCGGCCGACCGGCTCGGCTTCCTGCCTTCCCTGCGGATGGAGGGGCCCGTCGACACGGATGTGCCGCCGGAGGCGGCCGAGCAGGTGAGCGCGGTGCTGGCGGAGGCGCTGAGCAACGTCGTGCGGCACGCGCGGGCCCACCGGGTGGATGTGGATCTGCAGGTCGGCGCGGTCATCGCCCTGACCGTCACCGACGACGGCGTGGGCGTCGGGGACCGCGCCGGGAGCACACACACCGGGGGGCTCGCCAATATGCGCTCCCGGGCCGAGCAGCTCGGCGGAACGCTGACCGTGGCCCAGGGGCCCGGCACCGACCCGGGGTCAGGGGCGGGCCCGGGCACCCGTATCGCCTGGAGGGTTCCGCTCCGCCGCGAGGGCGACTGAGCCGGCAGGCGTCCAGCCGGGCGGCAAAGCTCCCCGGCAGGCATGCCGACCGGACGGCGAGGGGACCCGGCACGCATGACGAACCTCGGTCTGCCGGGCAGCATCCGCGCATGTCTGTTCGATCTCGACGGTGTGCTCACCAAGACGGCCGTCGTGCACGCCGCCGCCTGGAAGGAGATGTTCGACGCCTATCTGCGCGAGCGGGACGGCCCCGGCTTCCGCCCCTTCGACCCGGTGGCGGAGTACGACGCGTATGTGGACGGGCGCCCGCGCGCCGACGGAGTGCGCACCTTCCTCGCCGCACGCGGTATCCAGCTGCCGGAGGGCACCGCCGAGGACCCGCCCGGCCGGGAGACGGTCAACGGACTGGGCAACCGCAAGAACGAGCTGCTGCTGGAGAAGATCCGCAAGGACGGCGTCGAGGCGTACGACGGCTCGCTGCGGTATCTGCACGCGGTACGGGCCGGGGGACTGCGGACGGCCGTGGTCTCCTCCAGTGCCAACTGCCGCGACATCCTGGTCTCGGTCGGCATCGAGGACCTCTTCGACGTCCGGATCGACGGCGTCGTGGCCAAGGAGCGCCGACTGCCCGGCAAGCCGCGCCCCGACACCTTTCTCGCCGCCGCCGAGGATCTGGGCGTGACCGCGGGCGAGTCGGCCGTCTTCGAGGACGCACTGGCCGGGATGGAGGCCGGCCGCGCCGGCGACTTCCGCTACGTCGTGGGGGTCGACCGCACCGGACAGGCCGACGCCCTGCGCGCACACGGCGCCGACACCGTCGTGCGGGACCTGCGGGAGCTGCAGGGCCCGCAGGACCCGCACCGGCCGCAGCAGGATCAGGACCCCACCCGCCGGCGCCGACCGGGGAAGGAACGCCCGTGATCAGCAACTCGTCCTACGCCGTCCAGCCCTGGTCGCTGCGGGAGAGCGCGCTCAACCTCGATGTGCTGCCGCAGAGCGAGTCCGTCTTCGCCCTCTCCAACGGGCACATCGGCTGGCGCGGCAACCTCGACGAAGGGGAGCCGCACGGGCTGCCCGGCACCTATCTCAACGGGGTGCACGAGCTGCACCCCCTGCCGTACGCGGAGGCGGGCTACGGCTACCCCGAGTCCGGCCAGACCGTCATCAACGTCACCAACGGCAAGATCATGCGGCTGCTGGTGGACGACGAGCCGTTCGACGTCCGCTACGGCAAGCTGCGCTCCCACGAACGGGTGCTGGATCTGCGCACCGGGCTGCTGCGCCGGGTCTGCGAGTGGAGTTCCCCGGCCGGCTGCACCGTACGGGTGACCTCCACCCGGCTGGTCTCCTTCAGCCAGCGCGCCATCGCCGCCGTCGCCTACGAGGTGGAACCGCTCGACTCCGACGTCCGGGTCGTCGTGCAGTCGGAGCTGGTCGCCAACGAACAGCTGCCGCAGAAGGGCGGCCAGGACCCGCGGGTCGCCGCCGCGCTCCAGGACGTACTGCTGCCGGAGGAGAACTTCGCCCAGGACATGCGGCTGCGCCTGGTGCACTGCACCGATCGCAGCGGGCTGCGGGTCGGCGCTGCGGCCGACCACACCGTGCACGGTCCGGCCTCGACCAGCACCGCCTGCGAGAGCGGGGAGAACGTCGCCCGGCTGACCGTCACCGCCGAGCTGCGGCCCGGCGAACCGCTGCGGGTGGAGAAGCTGGTCTCCTACGGCTGGTCCGGCGTCCGCTCGCTGCCCGCCGTACGCGACCAGGTCGACGCCGCCCTGGCCGGTGCCCGCAGCAAGGGCTGGCAAGGGCTGGTGGAGCAGCAGCGGGAGTATCTGGACCACTTCTGGTCGCGCGCCGATGTGGAGGTGGACGGCGACGCGGAGATCCAGCAGGCGGTGCGCTTCGCGCTCTTCCACGTCCTGCAGGCGGGCGCGCGGGCCGAGAAGCGCGCCATCCCCTCCAAGGGCCTGACCGGTTCCGGTTACGACGGGCACTCCTTCTGGGACAGCGAGCAGTTCGTGCTGCCGGTGCTGACCTACACCTCACCCGACTCGGTCGCCGAGGCGCTGCGCTGGCGGCAGGAGACGCTGCCCGCCGCGCGCGCCAGGGCCCGCCAGCTCGGGCTGCGGGGGGCGACCTTCCCCTGGCGGACGATCGACGGCTCGGAGTGTTCCGCCTACTGGCCGGCCGGTACCGCCGCCTTCCACGTCAACGCGGACATCGCGGACGCCGTGACCCGGTATGTCGCGGCCACCGGCGATCTGGAGTTCGAACGGGAGACGGCGGTGGAGATCCTGGTCGAGACGGCCCGGCTGTGGCACTCGCTGGGCCACCACGACCACCACGGCACCTTCCACTTCGACGGGGTCACCGGGCCGGACGAGTACAGCGCCGTCGCGGACGACAACCTCTACACCAATCTGATGGCCCAGCAGAACCTGCGGGCCGCCGCCGAGGCCGTGGAGCAGTACCCCGAGGAGGCGACCGCGCTGGGGGTGGACGACGAGGAGGCGGCCGGCTGGCGCGACGCGGCGGACGCGGTGGCCGTACCCTTCAACGAGACGCTGCAGGTCCACGAGCAGTCGGCCGGCTTCACCGGGCACCAGATGTGGGACTTCGCCGCCACGGAACCCGACCAGTACCCGCTGATGCTGCACTTCCCCTACTTCGACCTGTACCGCAAGCAGGTCATCAAGCAGGCGGACCTGGCGCTGGCCCTGTACAAGCGCGGCGACGCCTTCGACGCCGAGCAGAAGGCGCGCGCCTTCGACTACTACGAGCAGATGACCGTCCGCGACTCATCGCTGTCCGCCTGCTGTCAGGCCGTGATGGCCGCCGAGGTGGGTCATCTGCGGCTCGCCTACGACTATGTGGGCGAGGCCGCGCTGATGGACCTGGCGGACCTGGAGAGCAACACCCGGGACGGGCTGCACATCGCCTCGCTGGCGGGCGCCTGGATCGCGCTGGTCGCCGGGTTCGGCGGGATGCGGCTGCGCCACGGCGGGCTGGACTTCTCGCCCCTGCTGCCCGAACAGCTGAGCCGGCTGGCCTTCACGGTGCAGACCCTGGGGCGGCGGCTGCGGGTGGAGATCGGCAGGACGACGGCCACCTACACGCTGTTGGAGGGCGAGCCGCTGGAACTGTGCCACTGCGGGGCGCCGTTCACGCTCACGGCCGGGGCGCCGCAGAGCCGTCCGGTACGCCGCCCGCCGCCCCGGCCCGAACCGTCCCCGCCGCCGGGCCGCCGCCCGGCCCGGCGGCGGGGCAGTCTCGGAACGCCGGAGTAGCGCCCCGGCCCTGCCCCTGACCACCGGCCGCGGGCTGCGGGCTGCGTCGCGGCCGATCGCGTCGTGCCCGCGCCCCTGGACGCCCGGCCCGCTACCCGCTGTACCGCTTCAACTCGCGGCGGGCCAGGGAGCGCTGGTGCACCTCGTCGGGCCCGTCGGCCAGCCGCAGCGTCCGCGCCGACGCCCACAGATGGGCGAGGGGGAAGTCCTGCGAGACCCCTCCGGCGCCGTGCAATTGCACGGCGTCGTCGATGATCCGCACCACCGCGCGCGGGGTCGCGATCTTGATGGCCTGGATCTCGGTGTGCGCGCCCCGGTTGCCGACGGTGTCCATCAGCCACGCCGTCTTGAGCACCAGCAGCCGCAACTGCTCGACCTGGACCCGTGCGTCGGCGATCCACTCGTGCACCACGCCCTGCCGGGCCAGCGGCTTTCCGAAGGCCGTACGGTCCAGCGCCCGGCGGCACATCAGCTCGATGGCCCGCTCGGCCATCCCGATCAGCCGCATGCAGTGGTGGATACGGCCCGGGCCGAGCCGGGCCTGGGCGATGGCGAATCCGCCGCCCTCCTTGCCGACCAGGTTGGTGACCGGTACGCGCACCTCGTGGAAGACGACCTCGGCGTGGCCGCCGTGGTAGTGGTCCTCGTAGCCGTAGACGGACATCGCGCGGCGCACCTCGACGCCGGGGGTGTCGCGCGGGACCAGCACCATGGACTGCTGACGGCGCACGTCCTCGCCGTCCGGGTCGGTCTTGCCCATCACGATGAAGACCGAGCAGTCCGGATGCATGGCGCCGGAGATGTACCACTTGCGGCCGGTGATGACGTAGGAGTCGCCGTCCCGCCGGATGCGGGTGCCGATGTTGGTGGCGTCCGAAGAGGCCACATCCGGCTCGGTCATCGCGAAGGCCGAGCGGATCTCGCCCGCCAGCAGGGGCCGCAGCCACCGCTCGCGCTGTTCGGACGAGCCGAACTGGGCCAGCAGCTCCATGTTCCCGGTGTCGGGGGCCGCGCAGTTGAGCGCGGTCGGCGCGAGCTGCGGGCTGCGCCCGGTGATCTCCGCCAGCGGTGCGTACTGCAGATTGGTCAGCCCGGCGCCGTACTCCTCGCCTGACAGGCCGTGCTGATCCACGAAGCTGTGCTGATCCACGAAGCTGTGCTGATCCACGAAGAAGAGGTTCCACAGCCCCAGCTTCCGCGCCGTGGCCTTGAGTTCCTCCTGCACCGGCACCGTGGCCCAGGGCGAGTCCTGGGCCGCGCGCTGCTCCTCGGCGATCTGCTCGGCCGGGTACACATGCTCGTCCATGAACGCGAGCAGCCGCTCGCGCAGTTCCTCGGTGCGCGCGTCGTATGCGAAGTCCATCTGCTGCTCAGCCCTTCCGCAAAGTGGTGAGTCCGTTGTCGATGAAGACCGGTACGAGCTCGCCGATCCGGTCGAAGCCCGCGCCGACGGTCTGGCCGAGCGTGAAGCGGTAGTGGATGCCCTCCAGGATCACGGCGAGCTTGAAGTAGGCGAACGCCGTGTACCAGTTGATCCGGGACACATCGCGGCCGGACAGCGCGGCATAGCGCTCGATCAGTTCGGCCGCCTCGGGGTGGCCGGGCGCCCCGCTGGTGGTGCTGACCGGCGAGTCGGGCACGTCCTGGCGCTCGCTGTACATCGCCAGCAGCCCCAGGTCGGTCAGCGGGTCGCCGAGGGTGGACATCTCCCAGTCGAGCACCGCGGCCACCTTGTCGTCGGCGTCCACCAGCACGTTGTCGAGGCGGAAGTCACCGTGCACGACGGTGGGCCGCGGTGAGTCGGGCAGCGTCCCGCCGAGCGCCGTGCGCAGCTCGTCGATGCCGGGCAGCTCGCGGCTGCGGGAGGCCTCCAGCTGCTTGTTCCAGCGCCGCAACTGGCGCTCCAGGAAACCCTCGGGGCGTCCGAAGCCGGTCAGCCCCACCGCCTCCGGGTCGACGGCGTGCAGCGCCACCAGCGTCTCGGGCAGTGCCAGTACGACCTCGCGGGTGCGCTCGGCGCCGAGCGGTGCCAGCTGGTCGGCGGTGCGGTACGGGGTGCCGTCGACGTGCTCCATCACATAGAACGGCGCCCCGATCACCTCCGGGTCCTCGCACAGCAGCAGGGTCTTCGGCACCGGTACGGCGGTGCTGCGCAGGGCGCTGACGACGCGGTGCTCGCGGGACATGTCGTGCGCGGTGGCCAGTACGTGCCCCAGCGGGGGGCGCCGCACCACCCACCGGCCGGTCCCGTCCGTGACCCGGTACGTCAGGTTCGAGCGGCCGCCCTGGACGACTTCACCGCTCAGCGGCCCTCGTATCAGTCCCGGACACTCCCGCTCCAGATGCGCGGCAAGCCGGGCGAGATCGAGACCGGGCGGGTTCTGTTCGCTCATCGTGGGCGCTCCTTCGGCATCGGTCACAACCGATCATGCCGACTAGTCGGTATGGAGTCCACCCCCAGTTTCCGCCGCCCCCGGCTTTCGCCGCGCCGACGGCCGCGCTTCCCTTTCGCCGCCTGTTTCGCCCGCCGCACCCTCGGTCCGGTATTGACCCGTTGGCATCCGGCTCGGTGTGCGATGCACCGCTTTCCGCCCGAAGTCCCATGACAGGCACACGGGTCGCGCCCTAGCCTCGGGGCATGCCCATGGGTGACAACGAGCCGCTGTTCGTACGCGACGAGCGTTCCAGGAACGGCTACGTCCTCAACCACCGCAACCCCTCCGGCCTCGCCCTGATCGTCGTCCTCGCGGTCGGCGTACTGATCCTGACCGCCGTCGCGCTCGCCTGACCCGGCCGGTGCGGCTTCGGCTCCCTCTCAGCACACCCCCGCGCGCGTCAGCGCGCTGCGCACCGCGGCGCGGGTCTCGTCCGGCGAGCCCGCGACCGAGACGGTGACCCCTCCCTCGTCCCGGCCCAGCGGCTCCAGCGCCTCGAACTGCGAACGCAGCAGGCTCGGCGGCATGAAGTGGCCGCTGCGCCCGGCCAGCCGTTCGGCGATCAGCTCGTAGGAGCCGTCCAGATGGACGAAGAACAGCCGCTCGGACGCCTGCCGGAGCTGGTCGCGGTAGCGGCGCTTGAGCGCCGAGCAGACCAGTACGGCCCCGCTGCCGGTCCGGCTGCCCAGCCAGTCGGCCATCGCCTCCAGCCACGGCGCCCGGTCCGCGTCGTCCAGCGGGATCCCGGCCGACATCTTCTCGATGTTCCGCTCGGGATGGAAGTCGTCGGCGTCGGCGAACGGCAGGTCGAGCACCTGGGCCAGCCACTCGCCGACGGTGCTCTTGCCGGACCCGGACACCCCCATCACGACGACGAGCGGCGCCCGCACACCCTCCTGGCTGTTCACAGCAGCATCATCCCTCCCACACCGACGAGAACCAGTACGCAGACCAGGGTTCCCATGGTCTCGGCCGCCCCCATCGTCCCGGGCCGGGACCGGGCCAGCCCGCCGATCCGCCGATGGGCGGTCAGCAGCAGAGCCACCCAGGCCAGCGCGCCGAGGCAGGCGGCCACGACGGCGATGCTCGACGGGTCCTCCAGCGCCACCCGCGCCGTCAGCGCCACGGAGACGGCGCAGGTGAGCGTCGTACGGCGCCAGGCCAACCAGGTCCGCTCCGGCTGTGCGCCCGGATCGCGGGGCGGTTCGGCCGCGCTCGGCGCGCCCGGCGTCGGCCCGCCGGTCACCGGCCCGCCAGGCCGAGCACCACGACGGCGATCACCAGCAGCGCCGCGAACGCCGTGCCGCTCGCCAGCACCACCGGGAAGCGCGAGGCGGGCAGATCCTCACCGCGCCGCATGGCGCGTTCGCAGCGCACCCAGTGGTTGACGGCGCGGAAGGCGCACAGCACCGCGCCGGCCAGCAGCACGATGGCGATACCCGTCCGCACGCCCCAGCGCAGGTCGGTGAGGAACTGGTCGACCGCGATCCCGCCGGCGACCAGGGCCAGCGCGGTGCGGATCCAGGCGAGGAAGGTGCGCTCGTTGGCGAGCGAGAAGCGGTAGTCGGGCGTGGTGCCCTCCTCCCTGAGCCGCTGGGGGGCGAACCACAGCCGAACAGTCACCCGGATCCGGTCAAGCATGAGTCAACCGTACGTGGTGACCTGCGGCTCTTCCCCCCGGGGACATCGGCACCGGCCGCACCGGCCCGTTACAGCGCCGTGAGACGGCGGTGGCACTCCAGTCCGTCCGGAACGACGTGACCCGCCGCCGCCCAGCCGGCCAGCCGCCGCTCCAGCTCGTCCTCGGGCAGGAAGTCCCACCACTCGACCTCTTCGGGCTGCGGCTTGACGGGCAGTGTGCACACCACCTCGTACACCTGGAGGAACCATGAGAACTCGGGCGTCTCGAAGAGGAACTTCAGCCGCCGCTCGGGCTGCGGCAGTCCGCTGACCCCCAGCTCCTCCTCGGCCTCCCGCAGCGCCGCGGTGTCGTAGTCCTCGCCCGCACCCACGACACCGCCCACCACCACGTCGTACATCCCGGGGAAGATCAGCTTGGTGGGGGTACGGCGGTGCACGAAGATCCGGCCCGCCGCGTCCCGTACCCGGATGGAGGTGCTGCGGTGCCGCAGCCGCTCCGCGTAGACCTCGCCGCGCAGCCGCTGCCCCACGACGCGGTCCTGGTCGTCCACGATGTCCAGCAGCTCGTCGGCCGAGCGTCCCTGCTGCGTCATACACCCATCCAAGCAGCACGGCCGGGCCGGACCGCTCCAGGGGGTGTCCGTCGGCGGGGCCGAAGGTTACTCTCCGGTCACCAGACCTCGGTGCAGGTGTACGAAAGGGTGGGAGCATGGCGTACGACGCCGATGTGATCGTGGTCGGAGCCGGGCTCGCGGGCCTCGCCGCGACGGCCGAACTCGCCGACGCCGGGCGCCGCGTCATCCTCCTCGACCAGGAGCCCGAACAGTCCCTCGGCGGCCAGGCCCACTGGTCCTTCGGCGGCCTCTTCTTCGTCGACTCCCCCGAGCAGCGCCGGCTGCGCATCAAGGACAGCCGCGAGCTGGCCTGGCAGGACTGGCTCGGCACGGCCGGATTCGACCGGCCGGAGGACCACTGGCCGCGCCGCTGGGCCGAGGCGTACGTGGACTTCGCCGCCGGTGAGAAGCGGGCCTGGCTGCGCTCCATGGGACTGAAGCTCTTCCCGGTCGTCGGCTGGGCCGAGCGCGGCGGCTACGACGCGGGCGGCCACGGCAACTCGGTGCCCCGCTTCCACATCACCTGGGGCACCGGTCCCGGGCTCGTCGAACCGTTCGAGCGCCGGGTACGCGCCGGGGTGGCGCGGGGCCTGGTCGAACTGCGCTTCCGACACCGTGTCACCGGGCTGTCGCGTACCGCAGGATCACTGGACACCGTGACCGGTGAGGTGCTGGTGCCCAGCGACGCGCAGCGCGGTACGGCCAGCAGCCGGGAGGTGGCCGACAGCTTCGAACTGCGCGCCCAGGCGGTGATCGTCACCTCCGGCGGCATCGGCGGCAACCACGACCTGGTGCGCGCCAACTGGCCCGAGCGGCTGGGCACTCCGCCAGAGAAGCTGCTGTCCGGGGTGCCGGCGCATGTGGACGGGCTGATGCTGGGCATCACGGAGCGGGCGGGCGGCAGCATCGTCAACCGCGACCGGATGTGGCACTACACCGAGGGCATCGAGAACTGGAACCCCATCTGGGCCCGGCACGGCATCCGCATCCTGCCCGGCCCCTCCTCCCTGTGGCTCGACGCCACCGGGCAGCGGCTGCCGGTCCCGCTCTTCCCCGGCTTCGACACCCTGGGCACCCTCGACCACATCATGCGCACCGGTCACGGCTACACCTGGTTCGTACTGAGCCAGAAGATCATCGAGAAGGAGTTCACCCTCTCCGGATCCGAGCAGAACCCCGATCTGACCGGACGTTCCGTCCGCGATGTCCTCGGCCGGGCACGCGCAGGCGCACCGGGACCGGTGCAGGCCTTCATGGAAAACGGCGTCGACTTCATGATCGAACGCGACCCCGCCGCGCTGGCCCGCAGGATGAACGAACTGACCGGGGAGAAACTGATCGAGGCCGACGCACTGCGACGGGAGATCGCCGCCAGGGACCGCGAGATCCGCAACCCCTTCACCAAGGACCTGCAGATCACCGCGATCCACGGCGCCCGGCGCTATCTGGGCGACCGGCTCATCCGGGTGGCGCCCCCGCACCGCCTGCTCGACCCGTCCGCCGGCCCGCTGATCGCCGTCCGCCTCAACATCCTCACCCGCAAGACGCTGGGCGGTCTGGAGACCGATCTGTCCTCCCGTGTGCTGGCGAACGGCGGGGAGTCCTCCCCGGGTTCCGGGACCGGCTCCGGCAGGGGAGAGCCGGTCCCCGGTCTCTACGCGGCGGGTGAGGCAGCCGGCTTCGGGGGCGGTGGCGTGCACGGCTACCGCTCGCTGGAGGGCACCTTCCTCGGCGGCTGCCTCTTCTCGGGGCGTACGGCGGGACGCGCCGCCGCACGGGCGGTCGGCTGACACCTCGGCCGGCCACCCGCGCCGGGCCCGTCAGGCGACCGTCACCACCACGCGCCCCGTGGTCACTCCGTCGAAGACCCGCTGGACGGCGTCCGCGGCCCCCGCAAGGGGCACCCGGTCGCTCACCAGCGGCTTGACGGTGCCCTCGGCGGCGAGCCGGGTCAGCTCCTCGTGGCAGCGGTCCACGGCGGAGGGGTCCCGCTGCGCGTACAGCCCCCAGTGCAGACCGAGGATCGCGTAGTTCTTCACCAGGGCGTGGTTGAGCCCGGGCGTGGGCACCGCGCCGCTGGCGAAGCCCACCACCACGATGCGCCCCTCGAAGGCGACGCACTTGGCCGACGCGGCGTAGGCGTCACCGCCCACCGGGTCGTACACCACGTCGGCGCCCTTGCCTCCGGTGGCCTCCTTCACGGCGGCGACGACATCGTCCTTCCGCCGGTCGATGACGACATCGCAGCCCAGCTCGCGGGCGGCCTCGGCCTTCGCCTCCCCGCCGACGACGCCCAGCACCCGCGCCCCGGCGGCCTTGCCCAGCTGGACGGCGGCGCTTCCGACGCCGCCCGCCGCGGCGTGCACCAGCAGCGTCTCGTCCTTCTGCAGGCGGGCGCGCCGGTGGAGGCCGAACCATCCGGTCTGGTAGCCGATGTGCAGCGCGGCGGCCTCCGCGTCGTCCAGCGCCTCGGGGGCCGGCCGGGCGCTCTCCTCGCTGATGACGGCCGACTCGCCGAACGCGCCGCAGGGCAGGACGGGCTGTCCCAGCACCCGCTCCCCCGCCCGGGGGCCGCCGACGATCTCCCCGCACAGTTCCACACCGGGGGTGAACGGCAGCGGAGGACGGACCTGGTACTCGCCCCGGCACAGCAGGGCGTCCGGGTAGTTGACGTTGCCGGCCCGTACCCGTACCAGCAGCTGGCCGGGGCCGGGCTCGGGCTCGGGTATCTCCTCCAGCCGCATCACGTCACGCGGTTCGCCGTTGGTGTGGACGCGCCATGCCTGCACGGGGGTGTCCTTTCTGCCGAACGTCGTGGTTGAGCTTGTCGTTCTTTCCGCCGGACTCTCGCTGTTGTCGTTGCTCTCCCCCAGCCTTCGGCCGGGAGGTACCCCCAGTCGCGGCGGGAAGGGTGCCGGGCTCCGCCCCCGCGCCGCCCGCGGTATGGCGCAAGGGGGCACGCGACCCGTAAAGGGCGCGGGGAACTGCGCGAGCGTCCACCGCGCACCCGCAGCCTGCGAAGGACCGGCAGCGGCACCGTCCCAGAATCGGGCGGCCTCACGGCCTGAGCGCTCGCAGCAGCAGGTCGGCCAGATGGTCGGCGACCTGCTGGGGGCTGAGCCGGCCGCCGGGACGGTACCAGCTGCTGAGGTGGTGCACGGAGCCGAAGTGGTAGTCCACGACGAGATCGGCGGGCGTGGCATCGCTGAACACCCCCGCACGCCGCCCCTCCTCGATCAGGGCGCGGAACCTCTCGTGGTAGCGGCGCCGCTCCGCGCGCACCTGCTTCTGCTTCTCGGGCGAGAGCTGGTGCATGGAGCGGAAGAAGATCATGGCGTCGTCGAGGTTCTCGATGGTGGTGACGACGACGTCCGCTGCGGCCTGCCGCAGCCGCTCCTCGACCGGTGCCTCGCGCTCGGCGAGCAGGTCGAGGCGTTCTTGCTGCAGCCGCAGCAGACGGCCGTAGATCTCGTGCAGCAGATCGTCCTTGGAGCCGAAGTAGTGGTAGAGAGCGCCCTTGGTGACGCCTGCCGCCTCCACGATCTCCTGCACGGAGGTGCGGTCGTAGCCCTGTTCGGCGAACAGGCGGGTGGCCGCCGCCAGCAGCCGCCGCGGTACGGGGGCGGGGCCGTCGTCGCGGCCGTCGGGACCCGCCGCCCCCGCCTCGCCCCCACGCGCCTGACGTCCCGCACCGGCCCTGGTCGCCATGGCCGCCACCTGCCTCTCGCTCATCGTTCACCGACCGGTGCCCCCGCGGCCGGCTCGGTCCTCGCTCGTCTACCGGGAACGCAGTTCCCGCCGCAGGATCTTCCCACTGGTGGTCTTGGGCAGCTCGCGCAGGATCTCCACCTCACGGGGGTATTTGTAGGCGGCCAGCCGCTCCTTGCAGTAGGCGCTCAGCTCCTCGGGGGCGGTCTCGGCGCCGTCGCGGAGGCTGACGTACGCCTTGACGGTCTCGCCCCGGTACTCGTGCGGGACCCCGACCACGGCCGCCTCGCGGACGGCGGGGTGCGCGTAGAGCACGTCCTCGACCTCGCGGGGCCAGACCTTGAACCCGGAGGCGTTGATCATGTCCTTCTTGCGGTCGACGACGTACAGCCAGCCGTCCTCGTCCATGAACCCGACGTCGCCGGTGCGCAGTTCACCGCCGGGCATGCCCGCGGCCGTCTCCGCGGGCCGCCGCCAGTAGCCGGGGACGACCTGCGGGCCGCGTACGGCGATCTCGCCGTGCTGTCCGAAGGGCACCGGTTCCCCCGCCTCGTCCAGGACGCGCACGACCGTCTCGGGACCGGGCACGCCCACCGCGAGGGTGCCGGACTCCGGGTCGACCGGCGCCTGTTTCCCGGGTGGTACCGAGGCGCACGGGGCCGAGCACTCGGTGAGCCCGTAGCCGTTGCCGATGTAGGGGCCGAAAGCGGCGCGGAACTTCTCCACCAGCGCGGGCGGCAGCGGTGCGCCGCCGGAGGAGATGTGCTGGAAGGAGGCGAAGTGCTCGCGGGTGACGTGCGGGTGGGCGGCCAGCGCCATGAACGCGGTGGAGGGGCCGACGGTGTAGGCGGGCCGGTGCTCCGCAAAGGCGTCGAGCACCACTCCGGCCTCGAAGCGGTAGGCCAGCGCGAGAGTGCCCTTGTTGACGATGCAGCCGCACAGCTGCACGACCATCCCGGTGATGTGGAAGAGCGGCGCCAGCGCGAAGATGCAGGAGCCCTCCGGAAGGTCGTGGCCGACACGCTGCCGCTCCGCGTTGTAGGCGAGGTTGGCGTGGGTGTTCATGGCGCCCTTGGGGGCGCCGCTGGTACCGGAGGTGTAGCTGATGAGGGCGATGTCGTCACCGGCCGGTTCGCGCCCGGCGGGCGCCGGCGCGCCGCTGCGCGCCACGGCGAGCAGGTCCTGCGCCCCGGCTGTGGGCGCACACCGCCCGAAGTCGAACACGCGGGCGTCGTCGCGGGTCTGCAGATCGAGCTCACACGCCGTCAGTACGGTGTGCACGCCGCTGTCGTCCGCGGTGGCGCGCAGCCGGTGCCAGGCGCGGTCGGCGCACACCAGCGCGGCGACTTCCGCGTCCTGGAGCACGTGCGCGACCTCGCGCTCCTTGTACATCGGGTTGACGGGCACGACGGTGGCGCCGGCCTTCCACGCACCGAGCAGCGCGAGCACGTAGTGCGGGCTGTTCTGCAGCATGAGGGCGAGCCGGTCCCCCTTGCGCAGGCCTCGCTCGGCGAGGTGCGCCGCGACGGCGTCGGAGAGCACGTCGGTCTCGGCGTAGCTGAGCCTGCCGTCGAAGTAGCCGAGCGCGGTGCGGTCCGGCACCTCACGGGCGGCGGCGCGAAAGGCGTGCAGCACCGTCTCGGGGGGCGTGACGGGGGCGCGTTGGGCCTCGGTGAGCTGGGCGAGCCAGGGCTTGTCCTCGTACCGGGTGGCAGCCGCCGGGGTCATGCCGGCTCCCCCTCCCGCGCGTCGGCCGGGTCCTTCCGCGTGCCGTGCTGTGCCCCGTCGCCCGCTTGCCCGTCGCCCGCGCGGCGTTCGATCTTCTGCTGGAGGTGATTCATGGCGCTCAGCCAGTTGTCGGTGCCGGTGGCGCGTGCGGTGTAGTGGCCCTGGGTGGTGACGTGCGGCAGCACGAGGAAACGCCCCTCGGCGAGCGCGGCGAACAGCGCGTCCGCGACGGCTTCGGGCGCGATGGCGCCCGGCCGCAGGACGACATCGCCTGCCGTGCCGGTGGCCTCCAGCATGTCGGTGCGCACCCCCTCGGGGCAGATGGCGTGGACGTCCACCCCGCGGTGCCGGTAGGTGACCGACAGCCACTCGGCGAAGGCGAGTGCCGCGTGCTTGGTGACGCTGTAGGGCGCCGAGCCGACCATGGTCAGCAGCCCGGCCGCCGAAACGGTGGACACGAAGCGGCCCCTGCCGCGTTCCAGCCAGTCGGGCAGCAGTTCACGTGCGGCGCGTACGTGTGCCATGACGTTGAGGTCCCAGGCCGCGTTCCACCGGGCGTCCGGTGTCTCGGGGCCGCCCTCGGTGCCGAGTCCCGCGTTGGCGCAGAACGTGTCGACGGTGCCGCCCAGCGCCTCCCGGGCGGGCGCCACGGCGGTGGCGGCGTCACCGGGGACGGCGATGCCTCCGATCTCGTCCGCGACCGCGCGGGCCCGGCCGGGGTCCAGGTCGTTGACGACGACCCGCGCGCCCTCGGCGGCGAATCTGCGGGCGAGGGCCGCTCCTATGCCACCACCGGCTCCGGTGACGACGACGGCACTGTCGCGCAAGGACTCCATCGGCTGCGCCTCCCACTCTCCGGGCTTGTGCTCCTGCGGCCCCGTCGGGGTGCGGGCGGTGGCCCGGCAAAGCGGCGGAAGGGCCGCGCCGGGTCCCGCACCCGTCGAGCAGACTAACCAGTCGGTATGTCGTTACGGAAGGGGTGCCCGAAGGATCCCGGGGGCGACCCCGGGGCCTTGGGAACCCCTCCCGGCGCGGGTGCGGGAACGCCGACGGGGCGAGGCTCGTTCTCCTGCTGTGTGCGGCGCGCGGCGTCGCGTATGCGTGACAGGTGGACAGTCCCGGAAGCGGCTGCGCCCGCTGAGGCGAGAAACCGACCCTTACAGGAATAGAGGGCCACATCCGGGGTAATCCGCCACGCCGAAGCAAGTGCGCGCTCTCCGCGCGAAAAAGCATCGCCGGAGACGGATCCGAAGAGCGGGGTCGTACGTCACATCCCCGACGACACGGGTCCTCTCCGCCGGAGGTGGGATGATTGGCCGGTTTCAGAGCGCTCGCCCGACAAGTCCGTGATCCAGACAGAGACCCGTCCCAGCGGCGGCAGGCGCTGCGCAAGTGCCTGGAGCGGTTCGCCCCCTACGGCCACCGCGCCACCTGGCAACACCTGTGCGCGAACGCCGGGTTCCATCCCGACGACCGGGAACCGGACCCCGCACTGCTCGTCGCGGCGCTGGAGGAGTTGGAGGAGGCCCGCGCGGTCTGGCTCGCCTACGAGTCCGAAGTCGCGGCCCGCCGCAAGCAGGAGAAGCGCAAGGGCATCAGACAGCCCACCGCGCTCGACGAGTGGCACCGCAGAACGTGGGGCGGCCGATCGCTGATGCGGTGCGATCCCACCCAGCCGCCGACCCCCCGGCTGGCCGAGGTGCTGCGCCGCATGATCGCCATGACGGACGACCTGTTCGACACGCCTTCGCAACGCCGTGGCCTGCGGATCGACCGGGGCGTTCGGACGGAGATCCGTACCGACGGCGCCGGTCGCCGCGAGAGTCGCAGCCCGCACCGCCAGACCACCGGCTCCCGGCTGGGATTCAGCAGCCCGCTGCCCTCCCAGGGCTGACACCGCCGCCCCAGGGCTGACACCGGGCCGCCAGAACTCCGGCGCAGGGCCGGGAGGCAGGCGGGACCGGCGTGAGATGCGGGGTGCCGGGTGCGGCTCAGGTGCCAGTGCGGGTACGGCTCGGGGTGGCGCCCTGCCCGGCGCGGCTGGCATGCTGACGTGACAGATGCTGAGCAACCGCTTATTCGGTGCTCGTCTTTCGGTATCTGCGGCATCTGCTCCGTGACACAGCTGCGTGGGAGGTTGTTTCCATGGCGGAACCCCGGGTCTTCACCTCGGCCGACGAACTGCGGGACGCGGTCGGTCAGGAGCTGGGCACCAGCGACTGGCTGGAGGTGGACCAGAAGCGGATCGACCTGTTCGCCGATGCCACGGACGACCACCAGTGGATCCATGTGGACGCGGAGCGCGCCGCCGAGGGGCCCTTCGGCAGCACCATCGCGCACGGCTATCTGACGCTCTCGCTGCTGCCCGCACTGGTCCCGCAGATCATGCGGGTCGAGGGCGTGAAGATGGGCGTCAACTACGGCACCAACAAGGTGCGCTTTCCCGCTCCCGTGCCCGTCGGCTCCCGGCTGCGGGGCCGGGCGACCCTGACCGACGTCAGCGAGACCCCCGACGGCGGGATGCAGGTCGCCGCGCAGGTGACCGTGGAACGCGAGGGCGGCGACAAGCCGGTGTGCGTGGCGGAGAGCCTCAGCCGCTACTACTGGTGACCCCGGCGGCCCGGTGGCCGGCCATCCGCAGGGCGAGATCGGCGTACAGCTCGCCGATCTCGTCCGGCGTCCTGCGGCCCTGCGGGCTGAACCAGCGGGCGACGTCGATACACAGCGACATCACCGCCAGTGCCGTACCACGGATGTCCGGGATGTCGAACTCGCCTGCTCGCACGCCGTCTTCGAGGACCTGGCGCAGGATCTCCTCGCTGCGGCGGCGCAGCACCACGATCTGCGCGTGGTGCTCCTCCCCCAGCGCGGCGAGCTCGTACTGGACGACGCGCGCGGTCGTGTGGTGCTCCGCGTGCCAGCGTACGAAAGCGCGGACGGCGTGGGCGAGGCGCTCCGCGCTGTCGGCCGCGCCCTCGACGGCCTCCTCCAGCACCGCGACGGAGCGCTCGTGGCCGACCCTGCTGATGTGGAAGAGCAGCTCTTCCTTGGTCTTGTAGTGGATGTAGAGCGCCGCCGGGCTCATCCCCGCACGACCGGCGATGTCGCGGGTGGTGGTGGCGTGGAAACCCCGCTGGGCGAATGCCTGGACGGCGCCCAGGAGAAGGCGGCGGGCGGCGTCCGGGGTGACGCCGCCAAACGATTCGTCGATCTCACCCGTCGTCATCCGGCCAGCCTACTGTGCGCTGAGCGGCTGCTTAGCCTCCGCCCCGCCCCCGTTCGCGCCGGGGCGCCGCTCCGCCGCCGAGGGCCTAGAACACCACCAGGGTGCGGCCACCGCGCCCGGCCCGCATGGCGTCGAAGGCGGCGCCGACGCCCTCCAGCCCCACCCGCTCGGTCACCAGCGACCCGAGTTCCAGCCGCCCGTCCCGCACATGCTGGGCCAGCACCGGAACATCCCGGGCGGGGTCGGAGTCCCCGTAGACGCACCCCCGCAGTTCCCGGGCGAAGTGGAAGATCTCCAACGCGGAGAACGAGACCTGTTCGTCCTTGCCGCCGATACCGACGACGGTGGTGCGCCCACCGCGCCGGGTGGAGTCCCAGGCCGCCCGGACGGTCGCCGCGCGGCCCACGCACTCGATGGCCACGTCCACGCCGAAACCGCCCTCCGTCAGCCCCCGTACGGCCTTGGCGGTCTTCTCACCGGCGACGACGAAGTCCGTCGCCCCGGCGGCCCGCGCCATCTCCTCCTTCTCCGTGGAGACATCCACCGCGATGATCTGTCCGGCACCCGCCAGCCGCGCCGACTGCAGGGTGGCCAGGCCGACCCCGCCCACGCCGTACACCGCGACCGACTCCCCCACCCGCACCCGGGCGCTGTGGTGCACCGCGCCGTATCCGGTGAGCATGGCGCAGCCCAGCAACGCCGCGTCCTCCAGCGGCACCCCGTGGGGCAGCGGCAGGACCGCGCGCCGGGGGACGACCGTCTCCTCGGCGAAGGCGGCGACGCTCAGCCCGGGGTAGAGGCCGTCACCGCTGCGGGTGCTCGCGTACGGGGTGGTGGTGGCCTCGTTGGCGCGGACGCACAGCCACGGCTCGGACAGCTGGGCGCAGAAGTGACACTCGCCGCAGCTCGGCGCCCAGTTGAGCACCACGCGGTCGCCCGGTGCGACATCCAGCACATCGTCCCCCACCGCGACGACGGTGCCCGCGCCCTCGTGCCCGAGGACGGCCGGCACGGGCTGGCGCAGGGTGCCGTTGGCGAGGGAGAGGTCGGAGTGGCAGACCCCGGCGGCGGCGAGCCGCACCCGCACCTGCCCGGGGCCGGGGTCCGGCAGCGCTATCGAGGTGACCTGAAGCGGTGCCGAGACAGCGGGCAGTACAGCGGCGCGAACCATGGGAGCTCCAAGGGACGGTGCGGGGCGGGGACGGCCTCGGGCGGCAGGGGATGTGGGGACGGGGTGGACGGCGGGGCGGTCAGAACTGGAGGGACTTGGTCTGCAGATACTCCTCCAGGCCGTGGACCCCCAACTCCCGTCCGATGCCCGACTGCTTGTAGCCGCCGAAGGGCGCGAGGGGGTTGAACCGGCCGCCGTTGATGTCGACCTGCCCGGTCTCCATACGGCGGGCGAAGGCGACGGCCTCCTCCTCGTTCTCGGACCACACGGCGCCCGCGAGGCCGTAGTCGGTGTCGTTGGCGATGCGCAGCGCGTCCTCGGTGTCCTCGTACTTGAGGATGCACAGCACGGGTCCGAAGATCTCCTCCTGCGCAATCGTCATCTCCGGGGTGACGTCGGCGAAGACGGTGGGCTGCACATAGTGGCCGCGCTCCGGGCCCTGGGGTTCCCCGCCGCCCGAAGAGCCCGAGGGAGGCTCCGCGCCGCCCACCACGAGCCGGGCACCCTCCTCCTGGCCGCGCCTGATGTAGCCGGTGACGCGCTCGCGCTGCTTGGCGTTGACGACGGGGCCGATGACGCGGGCGGACTCGTCCGGGGGCACCTCCCGGCCGGAGGCCGGGACCCCGGCGACGTACTTGGCGGCGGCCTCGGCGGCGAGCCGTACGGCCTCCTCGTAGCGCTCGGCATCCACCAGCATCCGGGTCCAGGCGCTGCACGTCTGGCCGGAGTTGGCCATCACGTTGGCGACACCGACCTTGACGGCCTTCTTCAGGTCGGCGCCGGGCAGGATGACGTTGGCCGACTTGCCGCCGAGTTCGAGCGCGACGCGCTTGACACCGGAGACCGCGAGCGCGCCGATGCGGCGGCCGACGGCGGTGGAGCCGGTGAAGGAGAGCAGGTCGACCCCGTCGTGTTCGGCCAGCGCCTGCCCGGCGACCGGGCCGAGGCCGGTGACGAGGTTGAAGACACCGGCGGGTACACCCGCCTCGTGCACGGCCTCCGCGAACAGCTGGCCCACCAGCGGGGTGTCCTCGGCCGGTTTGAGCACCATGGTGCAGCCGGCGGCCAGGGCCGGTGCGGCCTTGGCGACGATCTGGTGCAGCGGGTAGTTCCACGGCGTGATGGCACCGACGACGCCGACCGGCTCCCGCAGCACCCGCGAGTTGCCCGTCTTCTCCTCGAAGGCGTACTCGGCCGCGAGCTCGGCGTAGCTCGCGCAGACCGCGATCGGTACGGCGGCGTGCACCTTCCGCGAGAAGGTGAGCGGCGAGCCGAGCTCGGCGGTGACGGTCTCGGCGATCTCCTCGCGCCGGTCCACCAGGATCTGCTGGAGTGCGCCGAGGCGCGCGGCGCGTTCGGCGGGCGGGGTGGCGGCCCAGCCGGGCAGCGCGGCGCGGGCGGCGCGCACGGCCGCGTCGATGTCCTCGGGCCCGCCCGCGGGGACGGTGGCCAGCAGGGTTCCGTCGGCGGGGTTGGTGACCTCGATCGTCCCGGTACCCGCGGCGGGGCGCCAGGAGCCGTCGATGTACATGCCGTCGTGTGCCTTCATGGGAGCAAACCTACTGTCGAGTCAGCTAGGTGTCAGCACGGCGTCGGAGTGCCCTGGATCACCGCACGGCCGACCGCGGTGCAGCGCGTGTGACGCATGGGGCCCCGGATGCGCGGCGCACTCCGCCCCGGAGCGATGCGCGGCGCACCCGCCCCGGAGCGTGGTGCGTTGACGGAGCCCCCCGTTATTCCTATGGTCATACACAGGAATCCATGATGCGGCGGGAGTTGGCGATGGGCCAGGGCACCGACAGCACCACCAGCACGACCAGCACGTCCACCGGCCGGACACCGGAGCAGACACGCAAGACGGCCGCGCGCCTGACGTACCTGTCCGGATTCGGCAACGAGCACAGCAGCGAGGCCGAACCGGGCGCACTCCCCCTCGGTCGCAACTCGCCCCAGCGCGCCCCGCTGGGGCTGTACGCGGAGCAGCTGAGCGGCAGCGCGTTCACCGAGCCCCGGGCGCACAACCGCCGCTCGTGGCTCTACCGCATCCGCCCCTCGGCAGCTCACCCCCGCTTCACCCGCACCGACAACGGTGCGCTGCGCAGCGCGCCCTTCGACGAGACGGTCCCCGACCCGAACCGGCTGCGCTGGGGCCCACTGCCCGTCCCTCCCCCGAGCTCTTCGAGCAGGGGGCACCCCCAGGGCACCGACTTCCTGGCGGGCCTGTGGACGCTGGGCGGCAACGGAGACGCACGGCAGCGCAGCGGTATGGCGGTGCACCTGTACGCCGCCAACGCCTCGATGACCGAGCGGGTCTTCAGCGACGCCGACGGTGAACTGCTGATCGTCCCCGAGCACGGCGGGCTGCTGCTGCGTACCGAGTTCGGCCTGCTGCGCGCCGAGCCGGGCCATGTGGCATTGATTCCGCGCGGGGTGCGCTTCCGCGTCGAGCTGCTCGATGAGAGCGCGCGCGGCTACGTCTGCGAGAACTACGGCCGCCCCTTCACCCTGCCCGACCTCGGTCCGATCGGAGCCAACGGGCTGGCCAACGCCCGGGACTTCCTGGCGCCCACGGCCGCCTACGAGGACGTGGAGGGCCCGGTCGAGGTGGTCAACAAGTTCTGCGGCAACCTGTGGGCGGCCGTCTACGACCACTCGCCGCTGGATGTCGTCGCCTGGCACGGCAACCATCTGCCGTACGTCTACGACCTGCGGCGCTTCAATGTGCTGGGCAGCATCAGCTACGACCACCCCGACCCCTCGATCTTCACCGTGCTGACCTCGCCGTCGGACACCCCCGGCCTGGCCGGCGTCGACTTCGTGGTCTTCGCGCCCCGCTGGCTGGTGGGCGAGGACACCTTCCGCCCGCCGTACTTCCACCGGAACGTGATGAGCGAGTACATGGGGCTCGTCGAGGGCGCCTACGACGCCAAGGCGGAGGGCTTCGTTCCCGGCGGCGGCTCGCTGCACAACATGATGTCGGCGCACGGCCCGGACCGGGAGACCTTCGAGCGGGCCTCGGCCGCCGAGCTGAAGCCGCAGAAGATCGACGACGGGCTGGCCTTCATGTTCGAGACCCGCTGGCCCGTCTCGCTCACCGCGCAGGCGGCCGGTGCCGGCCAGCTGCAACCGGACTACGACGCGGTGTGGCAGGGTCTTGAGCGCCACTTCCCGGCCACCTGACGTCCTGACGTCCCCCGGCGGTCCGGACCCGGGCCCGCCCGGCCGGGACCGGCCGCCAAGGGGCCGACCGCACCCGTGGAGGCACCCCTCATGTCGCCGCTGTTCACCCCGGATTCCGTCGAGCTGAACCGGAAACTGCCGCTCTGGTACCAGGTCTCGCAGTCGCTCCGCGCCTCCATACTGGGCCGCCCGCCACAGGCGCCGGACCGGCTGCCACCCGAGGACCAGTTGGCCGGGCACTACGGGGTCAGCGTGCTGACCATGCGCCAGGCCCTCAAGGAGCTGGAGACGGAGGGGCTGATCAGCCGCCACCGGCGGCGCGGCACCTTCATCGAGCCGGACGTACGCCGCTCCCGGCCGGTGCGGCTGCTGGGCTCGGTGGACACGATCGTGGCCCAGCAGTCCGGGGAGCCCACCACACTGCTGGGGCACGGCCCGGAGCCGGTCCCCGCCGATCTGGCCGAGCACTTCCCGGGCCAGTCCGAGGCGATGGCCTACCGCAGGCTGCGCTGCGAACGGGAGAGCGGCGAGCCGACCAACTGGGCACTCAACCTCATCCGCCAGGACGTGGCCGAACACATCGACCCGGCGGACCTGCGCCGCGGCTGGCCCATGACGAAGGTGCTGCGCGACGGGGTGGGGGTGCGCATCAGCAGGATCACGGACACGGTGGAGGCCCGGCTGGCCGATCCGGAGACGGCCCGCCTGCTTGAGGTGCCGCTGCTGAGCCCGATCCTGCACTACACGGGGGTGACCTACGACGGGGAGGGGCGGGTGGTGGACGTGGTGCGCATCCACTACCGGGGCGATCGCTTCGCCTTCTCCGTCACGCTGGAGAACGTGACGGACTGAGCTGAACCGGGCCGGGAGCCGGGGCGGCCACAGGGAGGACGAGACGCGAGGTCCGCGACGGGTGCGGGCCGCGGACGGTGGAGCGGGGACGGCGGAGCGGGAGGGAGAACGGCCGCCGGGACCGTCCGCGGAGATCCGCAGATTCCGCGGGGATTCCGCGAAGGAACAGTCCGGCGGCCGCCTTCAGCCGCGCCCGCCGAAGAGCGTCCGGCGCAGCTTGCGCAGCGGGGCGAAGAGCGAGACCCGCGCACCGCGGTTGCTCGCCCGGCTCCGCACCGCGTCGCGCTGCGTGATCTCACGCATCAGCGTCGTCGCGTCCTCCGTCTCGCCCTGTGGGACGGCGGGACCTGCGAGCACGGAGAGGTGCCGGTCGAGGCGCGAACTCGTCGCGCCGGTACCGCATTTGATCGCGGGCACGCGCGCCCTGCTGCCGACTGTTATCTGTTCCATGTCACTCCCCACCCGTACGAGGGCACCCGGCCCGGGCAGAGTAACCCTATCTCCCGACTACGACATGCGTGTATCCCGGCCACAGCATTCACCTGCCCCACAAGGCTGTTGAGGAACACGGTACGCCGTCCCGGCACCTGCTGGGCACCCCGGGAAACCCCATAAATACGGACACATCAGTCGGAGTTCGGAAGCCGACCGGCGCACACAGGGGGCGGACGTCACCTTTCGGTGCGCGGGTGGCGCGCCGCGAAACCCGCGTGCGAGTGTGGCCATCATGCCGGAACATGGCGGTCATGTGTACCGACCGCCGACCCGACGACAGGAGTGCGGCCCTGGCTTCCGAGACCTCGACGACGCCCCCGACCACCCCTGCCCCGAGCCCCGCCCGGAGCGAGGCGCCGGCCGCCTCCCAGGCTCCGACCGCACCCGAGCAGGCACTGGTCTCCCGGCTGCAGATCGACGACAGCGACTCCACCAGCGACATCATCGACGCCCTCTTCCTGGGCCGTTTCACCCTGGGGGAACAGCCGTACTCGCGCAGCCACACCGTCGACCGCGTCAAGAAGGGTCGCACCCTGCTGCCGCCGGGCGCGCAGGTGCTGCGCGAGGCCAAGGACGACAACTCCGGCTCGGTCCTGGCCGAGGGAGAAGGCTGGACGGTACGGGTCTCCCGCTGGAACCGCGGCGCCGAGGTGACGGTCACGGCGGTCACCGACGAGCTGGCCGAAGCGCGGCTGAAGCAGGCCGTGGACGGCGCGGAGGACGAACCCGAGCCCCAGGACGACCAGGTGTCCATGGGGTTCTGGTACCACTCCCCCATGCGCGGCCCGCGCCGCACCTCCCGCACCATCAGCGCCGGGTCGTGGGCCGATGTGCGGCAGAACTACACGGCGCGGGTGGCCACCGCCATGGACGACCTGATGAAGGTCACCCCGGACGAGATCTCCGGCCGCCTCCTGCTGCTGCACGGCCCGCCGGGCACCGGCAAGACCTCGGCGCTGCGCACGCTCGCCCGCTCGTGGAGCGACTGGTGCCAGGTCGACTGCGTCCTCGACCCCGAGCACCTGTTCAACAACATCGGCTATCTGATGGACATCGCCATCGGCTCGGACGACTCCGATCCGGAGGCCGGACGCTGGCGGCTGCTGCTCCTGGAGGACTGCGACGAACTGATCCGCGGCGAGGCCAAGTACGCGGCGGGCCAGGCGCTCTCCCGGCTGCTGAACCTCACCGACGGGCTGCTCGGCCAGGGTCGCAACGTGCTGGTGGGCGTCACCACGAACGAGGATCTGGAGCGGCTGCACCCGGCGGTGGTCCGGCCGGGGCGGTGCCTGGCCAGGATCGAGGTGGGTTCGCTCAGCCGCGAGGAGGCGGTCGGCTGGCTCGGCACCGACGAGGGCATCGGCCGGGACGGCGCCACGCTGGCCGAGCTGTACGCCCTCAAGAAGGGCAAGCGCCCGACAGGCGTCCCCCACCAGGAACGAGAGGGCTCGGGCCTGTATCTGTGACCGGCGCCGAGCCCCCGCGGCGGGCCTGGGCTCCGTGACGGGCAGCGGGTCCGTGACGAGGCGGCGGGTCCTGCCCGGTGGCGGCGGCAACCGGCAGGACCCGTTCCGGACAACCATCGTGTGCGCTCGACGGTCTCCCCCCACAACACCTCGTCCAGGGGGAGGACCCACCCATGCGCACTCGTTCCATCGTCGGCGCGGCCACCACCACCGCCGTCGCGGCCACCGCGCTGCTCATGGCCGCGGCGTCCACCGCCACCGCGGCCCCGGCGTCGCCCCGCACCACGGCGCCGGGCTTCCTGACCGCCGACGACCTGCCCCCGCACGCGAGCTCACCGTGGTACGAGGGCCCGGTCACCAAGGGCCTGCCGGACCCGGAGCCCTTCTGCGTGGACGGAGCCGTCCCGAACACCGCCGGCACCTACCACCGGCTCTTCGGCACCGACTACGACACCCACGCCTCACAGGTCGGCGTCAAGGCGGCGTCGGCGAAGGCGGCCGGCGAGCTCGCGGCCGAGCTGGAGCAGCGCGTGGCGAACTGCGCGGCCGACTGGCTGCGGGACCACCCCGGAAGCTCGGCGTCGTGGGACGACTACGGCACGGTCGACGTGGGGGACAGCGCCCACATCTACGGAGTCCACACCGCGCCGCCCGAGTCGGAGCACGGGGTGAACATGTTCGCGGTGATCCGCAAGGGAGCCAAGGTCACCGTGGTCCGCTGGGCGGAGATGGGCACACTGGAGCACGCCCCGGTCGCGGCCTTCCGCACCACGACCACCAAGGCGGCGGCCCGCCTCTGAGACGACCGCCCGCCGGCTCATGGAAGCCCCGTCCGCCCGGACCGGCGCCCGCAACCGCCCGCGCGGCCCCGACGGCCCGGCCCGGGAGGCGCTACGCGCCGTACTGCGCGCGTAGCGCCTCCCGGGCGGCGGCCAGCGCCGCGTCCTGGTCGGCGCCGAGCCGCCGGGCACGGGCCGCGAAGTTCTGGGCGGCCTCGGCCAGTTCACGCTCGGTGACACCGCCCGTCGCGGCGACGAAGGTCCCGTTGCGGCCCCGGGTCTCGATGACGCCGTCGGCCTCCAGCGCGCGGTACGCCTTGGCGACCGTGTTCGCCGCCAGCCCCAGCTCCTCCGCCAGGCCCCGCACGGTCGGGAGTTTGTAGCCCGTGGGCAGCTCGCCGCCACGGGCCAGCGCGGCGATACGCGCCCGCACCTGCTCGTAGGGCGCCTCCGGCGCCTCGGCGTCGAGGGTGATGCGCAGGGCGTTCGATGGGTTCCGCGGCACGAATCCTCCGAAGAGCGAGGGGTTACGGGCCGATTCTCCCCCACCACGGGGAAACGGGAGGCGGCACGCCGGGTCACGGCATAGCCTCCGGGGCATGACGCTCACGGTCCGCGCCTTCCGCACCGACGATCCGCGGGACGCCGAGTCCGTCGCCGGGGTCCGCCGCGCGACGATTCCCTATCTCGTCTGCACCGCGGGGACCCTCTGCTGGGAGGTGGCGCACGCGTCCGCCGGCCAACGGCTGCGCCGGCTGGTCGCGGAGCGGCCGGACGGCACGGTCGCGGGCTGCGCCGACACGGGACTGGTCGCCGGGGGCACCGAGCCGCCGCAGGGCTTTCTGCACACGGCCGTGGTGCCGGGCGCGGCCGGCCGGGGCGTGGGATCGGCGCTGGTGGCCGCTGGTGAGGCGTATCTGGCGGCACTCGGGGTGCGGCGGGTGCACAGCTGGGTGGCCGACGAGGGGCGCGCCGCACGCTTCGCCGCGCGTCACGGCTACACCCGCTCCCGGCGAGCCCGCTTCCTCGGACTCGATCTGCGCCGCGCCGCCCTGCCCGAGCTGCCCGATCCGCTGCCCAGGGGCGTCACCCTGCGCAGGGTCGCCGAGTTCGGCGACGCGCTGCGGCCGCTGCACGAGGCGGACACCGAGTGCGCCGCCGACGAGCCGGGCGACCTGTGGGTGGGCCGCACCCCGTACGAGGTGTGGCTGCGGCACAACTGGCGACGGCCCGACTGGGACGCCGAACTGAGCAGCGTGGCCCTGGTGGACGGGCAGGTCGCGGCGTACAGCGTGGCGCAGACCGACGGGGTGGACCGCTACTGGTCGGGGATGACGGGCACCCGGCGCGCCTTCCGCGGCCGGGGGCTGGCCCGGCTGGCCAAACTGGCCGCCCTGCGCCGGGCCCGCGCCGCGGGATACGCCCACGCCTTCACCGGCAACGACGCGGCCAACGCGCCCATGCTGGCCGTCAACCAGCGCCTGGGCTACACGGAGGTCGCCACGGAGTGGCGCTGCGTCAAACCGCTGTGAGGGGCCGCAAACCGTCGGGCGGGCGGCGGCTGCCCGGTCTCACAGGGCCGAGCGGTCCCCGGTGTCGACCGCTGTGGTGGAGTCCGCGGCCTGCCGCGCGGCATCCCGCACCTGGTCGGCGGTGAGCGCGTAGCCGGTTCCGGCGTCCGTGGTGGAGCGGGCGAAGACGACCCCGTACACCCGCCCGCCGGGCGTCAACAGGGGGCCGCCGGAGTTGCCCGGCCGCACCTGGGAACGTATCGCGTAGATGTCGCGGGTGGTCAGCGCGCCCCCGTAGATGTCCTGGCCGCGCGCCGGGGTGCGGGCGGCCACGGCTGCCGCCCGCAGGTCGAGGCCGCCGTTCTCCGGGTAACCGGCGACCACGGCCTGGTCGCCGCGGGTGGCGTCGCCGGCGAAGCGGAGCGCGGGCGCGTCGAGGTCCGGCACATTGAGGACGGCGATGTCCTTCTCGGCGTCGAAGAGGACGACCTGCGCCTCGTACGGCCGCCCGACGCCGCCGACGCGGACGGTCGGCGCCTCGACCCCGGCGACGACGTGCGCGTTGGTCATCACATGGCCGCGGGCGTAGACGAAGCCGCTGCCCTCCTGCCCCTGCCGGCCGCCGTCCACGTCGGCGACGCCCTCGACCTTGACGGTGCTGCGCTGGGCAGCGGCCGTCGCCGCCCTGGTGACGGCGTCGCCGGACGGCTGGGGCACCGAGGCGCCGGGCTCCTGCTCGAACGGGTTGAAGACCGGTGGGAAGCCCGCCGTGGTCAGCGCGCCCGTGGCCCGGTTGAACCAGGTCGCCGCGCTGCTGGGCATCCGCTCGTGCACGCCCTCCAACAGGGAGGAGCCCCTTATGGCCTGGTTGAGCGCCGGCGAGGGGGAGGCGGCAAGCGCGCTGCCCGCCACCCAGCCGACGACGAGCACGGCGACGACGTTGACGAGGGCGCCGCCCACTCCGTCCACCCAGCGGGCGGGGGTGCGGCTGAGCGCGTGGCGTATCCGCCAGGCGAACTGCGAGGCCAGCGCGTGCCCGGCGAGCGCGGGCGCCAGCACGGTCAGCAGGGCCAGGACGGTGGCGGTGGTCGTCCCCCGCTCGGAGAGGTCGAGGACGAAGGGCAGCAGCCAGACGCCGAGGATCGCGCCCCCGACGAAACCGGCCAGCGAGATGAGCCCCGCGACCAGTCCCCTGCGGAATCCCGAGCCGGCGTAGGCGAGCGCTGCGAAGATCAGGAGCAGATCCAGCAGATTCACGGCCACTCCCTCCCTTCGTGCTCATCGCCGCCGCGTCCGTCGCCTTCTCCGCTGCGCGCGGCCACGGCCAGGCGGGGCGTTCAGGGAGGAAAACGCACAACTCCAGCTCGCGGTTCCCCCTGTGCGGGATCGCACCCGCACCGTCGCTACGACCCGCGCTGCCGGAAGGCCCGGCGGGGCGGGGTTCCGGCCCGCCGTGTCTGTTCGGGTGCTTAGAGGCGCCTTAAGCGAGTCCTAAAGATCGCCGGAGAAGGCGGTGACGCGCGTCTTTCGGCCCTCGGCGTGGCTAACGTGCTGGTCGCCGGGGCGGGTTCGCCGGTGGGCCGCGGGGAGGCGGTGCCGCCCGCTCCCGTCCCGGACCCCCCACCTGCCACGTGCGCGTGGCACCACGTCCCCGTGACAAGGAGCCGATTCATATGACCGTTCGCCTGCCGGCCGCAGGACGCCAGGCCGCAGGATTCGTCGCACTGGGCGTCGTCCCGCTCGCGCTCACCCTGGCGACGGCCGCCCCCGCCGCCGCGCACGGTTCCATGGAGGACCCCGTCAGCCGGGTCTCCACCTGTTTCGCCGAGGGACCCGAGAGCCCGAAGTCGGCGGCGTGCAAGGCCGCGGTCGCCGCCAGTGGGACGCAGGCGTTCTACGACTGGAACGAGGTCAACATTCCCGACGCGGCGGGCAAGCACCGGCAGATCATCCCGGACGGGAAGCTGTGCAGCGCGGGCCGCGACAAGTACAAGGGGCTGGACCTGCCCCGCGCCGACTGGCCGGCCACGGCGATGAAGCCGGGCGAGCACACCTTCGAGTACAAGGCCACGGCACCGCACAAGGGCACCTTCGAGCTGTACATCACCAAGGACGGCTACGACCCGGCCAAGCCGCTCAAGTGGTCCGACCTGGAGTCCGAGCCGTTCGCCAAGGCGACCGACCCGACGCTGAGGGACGGCAGCTACGTCATCGACGGCACCGTGCCGAAGAAGTCGGGGCGCCATCTGATCTACAGCATCTGGCAGCGCTCGGACAGCCCGGAGGCGTTCTACACCTGCTCGGACGTGACCTTCGGCGGCAAGGGCAGCCCGGCGGCCGCGAGCGAGCCCAAGACCCCCGACGAGAAGCAGATCGAGGCGGGCATGGACAAGTCGACCGTGGACCACGGCGGCCACGGCGGCGACCAGCACGGCGCGGGGAACCACGCGGGCCACGGCACCACGACGCACGACGCCGCCGAGGGAGACGACCCGGCCACGAGCTCGGAGCCCAACGCGCCCGAGCCCAACGGCGGGGCCGAGAAGGCGGACCTCGCCGAGACCGGCGGCGACGACAGCACGGCCCCGCTCGCCATCGGCGGCGCCGCCGTCCTCGCGGCCGGTGCCGGGGTGCTCTTCGCCACCGCCCGCCGCCGGGCCGCCAGGTCCCGCGGCTGACGGGTGCAGGGCCGGCGCCGTTCTCCCCGTCGCGACGGGGAGAACGGCGCCGTACGCTCGTTGCCGGCACAGCGACCGAGGGGCGGAGCGTTCATGACGGGACAGCGGACGACAGAAGCGATGGTGGAGGTCACCAGCGAGGAGGAGCTGCGCGCCCTGATCGGGGAGCCGGTCTCCCACGCGGTGACCAAGACCCGCACCGCACTGCACCAGCTGGACCGGGACTGGCTGGCGCACTCACCGTTCTGCCTCGTCGCCACCTCGGCGGCCGACGGAAGCTGCGACGTCTCCCCCAAGGGTGATCCGCCCGGGTTCACCAAGGTGCTGGACGAGCGCACGATCGCGCTTCCCGACCGGCCGGGCAACAAGCGCATCGACGGGCTGCGCAACATCCTGTCCAACCCGCATGTCGGCCTCATCTTCTTCCTGCCTGGCCGCGGCGACACCCTCCGGATCAACGGGCGGGCCCGGATCGTGCGGGAGGCGCCGTTCCTCGACGAGATGGTGGCGCGGCGCAACCGCCCGAAGCTGGCGCTGGTGGTGGAGATCGACGAGGTCTTCCACCACTGCTCCAAGGCGTTCTTGCGCTCGGGCACCTGGCAGCCGGAGACCTGGCAGCCGGACGCGCTGCCGAACCGCGCCCGGCTGGCCAAGGCCCTCGACCGGCCCGGGGACTCCCTGGAGTTCCTGGAGGAGTACTACGGACCGAAGTACGGCGAGAAGATCTACACCGAGGGCTGAGACCCCGGCGGCCGGCCCTGCCTCAGGACAGGCAGGTGGTGGGGGTGGCGTGGGCCGGATCGAGCGCGTTCGCCGTCTCGTGCCACGCCATCCGGTCGGCGAGCGCGACGGCCAGGTGCTCGGAGATGTTGAGCGGGCACAGGTCCTGGAGCGTCACGTTCTTCACGTTCGGGCCGTCGAGGAACTGCGTCTTGTAGGGCGTGACGACCTGGTCGTACCTGGTGGCGATCACGGTGTACTCGACGCCGGGCACCGTGTCGCCGCCCGCGTTGAGTTTCTCGAGGAAGTCCGAGCCCTCCTTCTGCTGGAGCAGCGCCGGGCCTATCTCGTCGACCACGTCGCCGATGGGCGGGAACTGGTCGGCGAGCCGCGCCAGACCACTGAGCGTGGTGCCGTGGTTGCTGGGGGCGATGCCGATGAGCGCGTTCACCTTGGGGGCGCCGCCCAGGAACTTGAGGTACTGGCGGGGCATCATGCCGCCCTGCGAGTGGCCGACGATGTCGACCTTCCCGGTGCCGGTGGCGGCGAGCACCTTGTCGACGTAGGCGGCCAGCTGCTTCGCGGAGTCCTCGATCGGGCCCAGGCCGTGGAAGAAGGGCTTGCCCGGCAGCTGCCCGTAGTCCAGGGAGAAGACGCAGTAGCCGCGTTCGACCAGGTAGGGGGCGAGCCCCAGCCAGTTGTCCACGGAATTGCCGAAGGTGCCGTGGACCAGGACGACGGGGCGGGGGTGCGCGGCCGAGGGCTTGCAGGAGTAGTCGTTCCAGCCACCGGTCGTCCGGCTGGTCGCCGCCGTGTCCGGGGAGGCGGCGTCGGCGGGAGCGGTGACGGTGGCGGCGGGCAGTGCCACCACCGCGACCGCCATGGCCGCGGTCGTGGCCGCTGATCTGCGTAGGCGTCGCGGTGCCAGCGCTGACGGCTTCAGCTTCATGTCCGGCTCCTCGTGGGGTGAGGGATGGGGGGAGCGGAGCTGTTGAATCGCCGTCAACTTACGCGCGAGTAAGGTCGCTGACCAGTGGTCGCGCACAACAAATTCCAGGACCTCCAGGCGGTCGACCCATCGCCGGAAGCCTTGCATCAGATACCCCGAGGGGGTATACATGACCTCGGCGCTACCGATACCCCTGGCGGGTATGACACAGTAGTGCGGAGACACTTGTGACCCGGAACTCCACCGGGCACCGCCGAGGAGAGACGATGACCGCGACGCACGAGAGCACCGAGAGCACGACGGACACCGCACGCCCGGCCCCCGGCACCGAGGTCGAGCTGGCGATCGGCGGCATGACCTGCGCCTCCTGCGCCGCCCGCGTCGAGAAGAAGCTCAACCGGATGGCCGGTGTCACAGCCAGCGTCAATTACGCGACGGAGAAGGCCAAGGTCAACATGGACGAGGGCGTCCAGGTCGCCGACCTGATCGCCACCGTCGAGGCCACCGGCTACACGGCCACCCCGCCCGAGCCCCGGCGCACCGGACCGGAGCCGGGAGAAGGCGGGCCGGGCGCCACCGACGACAGCGACAGGGGCGACGAGCTGCGCACCCTGCGTGAGCGGCTGATCGGCTCCGTGATCCTCGCGGTGCCGGTCATCGCGATGGCGATGATCCCAGCCCTTCAGTTCGAGTACTGGCAGTGGCTGTCCCTCACCCTCGCCGCGCCCGTCGTGGTCTGGGGCGCCTGGCCCTTCCACCGCGCCGCGTGGACGAACGCACGGCACGGCGCGGCCACCATGGACACCCTCATCTCGCTCGGCACCTCGGCCGCGATGCTCTGGTCCCTGTGGGCGCTGTTCTTCGGCACCGCGGGCATGCCCGGGATGACGCACCCCTTCGAGCTGTCGATCGAGCGGAGCGACGGCGCGGGGAACATCTATCTGGAGGCCGCCGCCGGCGTCACCGCCTTCATCCTCGCCGGGCGGTACTTCGAGGCCCGCTCCAAGCGGAAGGCGGGCGCGGCGCTCAGGGCTGGAGCTGGGTGCCAAGGAGGTGACCGTCCTGCGGGACGGGCGCGAGGTGCTGATCCGCACCGAGGAGCTGGCCGTCGGTGACCGCTTCGTCGTCCGCCCCGGCGAGAAGATCGCGACGGACGGCACCGTGGTCGAGGGCAGCTCCGCCGTGGACGCCTCGATGCTCACCGGCGAGTCCGTGCCCGTCGAGGTCGCCGCCGGCGACAGCGTCACCGGCGCCACGCTCAACGCGGGCGGCCGGCTGGTGGTCGAGGCGACCCGGGTCGGCTCCGACACCCAGCTGGCGCGGATGGCCAAGCTGGTCGAGGACGCACAGAACGGCAAGGCGGCAGCGCAGCGGCTCGCGGACCGCATCTCGGCCGTCTTCGTCCCGGTGGTGCTCGTCCTCGCGCTGGCCACCCTCGGTTTCTGGCTCGTCAGCGGCGCCGGAATGACGGCGGCCTTCACCGCCGCCGTCGCCGTCCTGATCATCGCCTGCCCCTGCGCCCTGGGCCTGGCCACCCCGACCGCGCTGATGGTCGGCACCGGACGCGGCGCCCAGCTCGGCATCCTGATCAAGGGCCCGGAGGTGCTGGAGACCACCCGCAGGGCCGACACCGTCGTCCTGGACAAGACCGGCACCGTGACCACCGGCGAGATGACACTGCTGGCCACGCATGTGGCGGAGGGGACCACCCAGCAGGAGGCCCTGCGGCTGGCGGGCGCCCTGGAGAACGCCTCCGAGCACCCCATCGCGCAGGCCGTGGCCAAGGGAGCCGAGCGGGAGTACGGCACACTGCCCGTCCCCGAGGACTTCGCCAACGTCCCCGGGCTCGGCGTCCAGGGCGTCGTCGAGGGCCACGCGGTGCTGGTCGGGCGCGAGAAGCTGCTCATGGACTGGGCGCTGGAGCTGCCCGAACCGCTGGCAGCCGCCAAGGAGGAGGCCGAGCGGGCCGGACGTACGGCCATCGCGGTCGCCTGGGACGGTGCGGCCCGCGCCGTCCTCGAGGTCGCCGACGCGGTCAAGCCCAGCAGCGCCGAGGCCATCCGGCGGCTGCGCGGGCTGGGCCTGACGCCGATGCTGCTCACCGGCGACAACCGTGCCGTCGCCGAGTCGGTGGCCGCCGAGGTCGGCATCCCCGCCCAGGACGTGATCGCCGAGGTGCTGCCCGAGGAGAAGGTCGGCGTGGTCAAGCGGCTGCAGGACGAGGGTCGTTCGGTCGCCATGGTCGGTGACGGTGTCAACGACGCGGCCGCGCTCGCCCAGGCCGATCTGGGCCTGGCGATGGGCACCGGCACCGATGCGGCCATCGAGGCCGGCGACCTCACCCTGGTACGGGGGGATCTGCGGTCGGCCGCCGACGCGATCCGGCTCTCCCGCCGGACCCTGGGCACCATCAGGAGCAACCTCTTCTGGGCCTTCGCCTACAACGTCGCCGCGCTGCCGCTCGCCGCGGCGGGCCTGCTCAACCCGATGATCGCGGGTGCGGCCATGGCGTTCTCCTCGGTGTTCGTCGTCGGCAACAGCCTGCGGCTGCGGCGGTTCCGCGCCGCGGACGCAATTACTCCGCGGCGCGGGGGCTGCGCTTGCCCACCCTGCTCCCCCAGCCTCCGGCCGGGAGGTGCCCCTGGGGGTGCCCCCTGCTCGAAGAGCTTGGGGGAGCAGACTGCCCAAGCTTCGCAGCGCAGTTCCCCGCGCCCCGTCAGGGGCGCGGGGAACTGCGCGACAAGCCACGACGCGCCCGCAGCCCGCGGACGACGGGCAGGGGCACCCCCCTCAGGCGGCCCTCGGCGGGTCCGAGCCGGCCGGGCGGGCCGCGTAAGCACCGAAGCGGCGGCGGGCGCGATCGGCGGCCGCCTCGGCGCGGCGGGCCTTCTCCTCCCTCCCGTCGATCGAGAGCTGCCGCGCGGCCAGCTCGGCAGCGGTCAACTCCTCCGCACGCAGGGCGACCCCCCGTACCCGGGCCCGCTGGAGGGCCAGCGCGTCATGCAACGCGTAGGCCGCGGCGGCCAACGCGGGAGTGTGCGCCGTGGGTTCGGCCAGCGCCCGGGTACGGGTGGTGGCCGAACGGTCGGCGTAGCGGACGGTGAGCGTCAAGGCCCGCGTCACCTGCGCCTCGGCACGCAGCCGGAACCCCAGCTCGTCGGCGAGGGTGAGCAGTACGCCGCGGCGCCGTGCGGCATCCAGTTCGTCCCGCTCGAAGCGGTGCTCCGCGCTCGCCGAGCGCGGCGGTGCCGTCGGAGTGACGGGGGTGGGGTCGATGCCCCGGGCCCGCTCGTGCAGCCGTCGGCCCGCCGCGGCGCCGAGGATGCGCTGGAGGGTGGCGGGCGGTGCGGCGGCGAGCCGGCCGACGCTGTCGAGTCCGTACGCGCACAGCGTCCGCGCTGTCGCCGGGCCGACCCCGTGCAGCGCGGCCACCGGTCTGCGGTCGAGGAAGTCGGCGGCCTCCTCGGGGCGTATCTCGCGTACCTGTCCCGGCTCCCCCGCCTGCGCCGCCATCCGGGCGAGCAGCGGACTGGCGGCGACGCCGACGGTGCAGTCGGCGCCGTACAGGGCGAGGGCGCGCAGCCTCACGAGCCGCGCCAGTTCGGCGGCGTCCCGCCCGAAGTACCGCAGCGCGCCCCGGACATCGGCGAGCGCCGCGTCCGGCGGGAGAGCCTGGACGAGGGGGGTGATGTCGGTGAGCAGGGCGAGGAGGGCGTCGTAGCGTTCGGACGCGCCGAAGTGCACATAGAGCACATGCGGTTCACCCGGTGCGTGGTGCTCCGGTCCGCCGTTCATCCCGCGCTCCCCATGCTGGAGTGCCACATCTTGCGGAGCGCCTTGGCGGAGCTCGCCGTCTCACCGGCGGGGCGGAGGTCGGCCCACGGGTGCATCTCGTAGCCGGGGGCGACCTCGATGGTGCGGCCGGGTCCGGGATCTCCCCCGCCCTCCGCCGGCTCCTCCCCCAGCCGCGCGGTGACCGCCTCCAGACCACCCTCGCGGCGCAGTTCGACCAGTTCGGCCAGATCCCAGGCGGCGGAGCCGACGACGGTGAGGCTGCGCGGGCCGCGCCGCTGGACGACGCCGCGCACCAGCAGCAGCCAGGAGTGGAAGACGGTGTGGGCGCAGGCCGCGTGCGAGTCCTCGAAGAAGGCGAGGTCGGACAGGCCGGTGCCGTCGTCCAGGGTGGTGAAGACGACCCGCTTGCCCGAGGCGAGCGGCGGGGTCTGGGTGGCGGCCTTGGCACCCGCGATCAGCACCGTCTCACCGTGCCGGGCCGAGCGCAGGGAGCGGGCCGAGTGCGCGCCCAGCTCCCGCAGGAAGGCGACATGGTCGGCCATCAGGTGGCGGGAGGTGTCCATGCCGAGGACCTCGAGTTCGGCACTCAGGCGTTCGCCGCTGTCCAGGTCGGGCAGCTGGGCGGGGTCGGCCTGCTGCGGGGCCCCGCCCGGCGAACCGGGGCTCTCCCCCAGCGCCAGCTGCCCCTCGCGCGCCCCGGCCGCGCGCTGGGCACGGTGCAGTTCGGCGATGTGCAGCAGCAGATCACGGCGGTTGCCGCCGGGCGCGAAGGCGTCCAGCGCGCCGACCTGGGCGAGGCGTTCGGCCACGGGCCGGGAGGGGCGGGCCCGGCGCCAGAAGTCGCTGAGCGAGTCGTAGGGCTGCCCGGCCTCGATCCGGGCGGCGTCGGCCTCGCTGATGCCCTGCACCTCGGCGAGCGCGAGGCGCAGCCCCCACATCCCGGAATCGGACTCCAGTTCGATCCGATAAGCGACCGCGGACCGGTTCACATCCAGCGGCAGCACCGGCACCCCGCGCCGCCGCGCGTCCGCCAGCAGCAGCCGCTTGGGATACATACCCGGATCGTGCTCCAGCAGCCCGGCATAGAAAGCAGCAGGCCGATGCGCCTTCAGCCACGCCGACTGGTAGGTCGGCACGGCGAACGCCACCGCGTGCGCCTTGCAGAACCCGTACGAACCGAAGGACTCCACGATCTCCCAGGCGTGTGCGACCACCTCCGGCGCGAACCCCTGCCGCGCGGCCGCCCGTTCGAACCACAGCTTCGCGCCCGGCCGCTGCTCGTCGTCCTTGAGCACCCGCCGCACCTCGTCGGCCCGGCCCCGGTCGCAGCCGGTCAGCCGGGAGAGAATCCGGATCACCTGCTCATGGAAGATCGCCACCCCGTACGTCTCGGCCAACGGCTCCTCCAGCGCCGGGTGCGGATGACGGATACGGCGCCGCCCGTGCCGGGCCTCGATGAAGGGGTGGACCATGTCGGCACCGACCGGACCGGGCCGGAAGAGGGAGATGTCGACCACCAGATCATGGAAGGTCTCCGGCTGGAGCCGCCCGATCAGCTCGCGCTGGCCCGGCGACTCGATCTGGAAACAGCCCAGCGTCTCGGACGCGCGGATCAGCTCATAGGTGGCCCGGTCGCCCTCCGGAACGGCATCCAGCTCGATCCGCTCCCCCGTCGCCCGCTCCACCTCGGCGACCGCGTGCGCCATCGCCGACTGGAGCCGTACGCCCAGCACATCCAGCTTGAGCAGCCCGAGGTCCTCCACGTCGTCCTTGTCGAACTGCGCCATCGCGAAGCCCTCACCGCTGGTGGGTACGACGGGCGTACGGGTCCGCAGCGACGAGTCCGAGAGCAGCACCCCGCACGGGTGCATGGCCACCCCGCGCGGCAGCCCGTCCAGCGCCTCGACCAGCTCCCAGAACCGCTCCCCGTGCTCCGCCGGCGCCCCCTCCTGCCGCAGCTTCTCCAACTCCGGCAACTCGGCCAGCGCTGCGCGCGCGTCCCGCGCCCTGATGTGCGGGAACGCCTTGGCGAGCCGGTCGGTCTCGGCCGGGTCCAGCGCCAGGGCAGCACCCACATCGCGAATGGCGTGCCGTACCCGATAGGTCTCGGGCATGGCGACGGTGGCCACCCGCTCCTCGCCGAAGCGTTCGAAAATGGCGCGGTAGACCTCCAGCCGGCGGGCCGACTCCACGTCGATGTCGATATCCGGCAGCTCGGTCCGGCGCGGCGAGAGGAACCGCTCCATCAGCAGCCCGTGCTCGACCGGATCGGCATGTGCGATATCCAGCAGATGATTGACGAAGGACCCGGCGCCCGACCCCCGCGCGGTGACCCGGATCCCCCTCTCCCGCACGTCCTCGACGATCCGCGCCACGGTCAGGAAATACGAGGAGTAACCGAGTCCCTCGATGACGGCCAGCTCGTCGTCCAGCCGCCGCCAGCGCCGCGACTCCTTGTCGTAGCGCTTGGTGACCATCGCGGTGGCGCAGCGCGAGCGCAGGGCGCGCACCGCCGTACGGTCGCCGGTCCCGGCCAGCCGGGACTCGGGAAAGTGCACCCGTCCCAGCCCCAGGTCCTCCTCCGGATCGACCCGGCAGGCCCACGCGGTCTCCTCGGTGAGGGCGAGCAGACGGTGTGCGGTGTTGTGCCGGTATCCGGCGGCCTCGGCGATCCGCTCCGCCGCCTCCGCCATCTCCCCCGGCCCCTTCAGCCAGCGCTCACCGCTGTCGAGACCCTTGCGCGGGTCGACGGGGACGAGGCGGCGGGCGGCATCCAGTACATCGGCGACGTTCACCTCGTCGCCGGGTGCGGCCGGATCGGCGTAGCGCACGGCGTTGGTCAGCACCGGCTTGACCCCTTCCTCTGCCGCCAGCCCCAGCGCCCTGGCCGCCTCCCGCAGCGGCCCGGAGGCGGTGACGGCGAGCCGGAGCGCGTCACCGTAGATCTCCCGCCACCCGGCGAGGAGGGCCGCGGCACGGTCGGGGCGCCCCGCGGCAAGGGCCCGGCCGACATCGGAGTCGGCGCCCAGCAACACGGTCACGGCTTCACCGCGCAGCGCCGCCCAGGGAAGGAGGGGCTTGCCATGGGTGCCCTGCACATCGGCGTGCGCCGCGGTGATCATCCGGCACAGCTCCGCCCAGCCATGGGCGCCGTCCCGGGCGAGGAAGACGGCTCTCTGGGCCGATTCATCGACAAAGCTCCCGCCTCTGACCGGTGTGCGACGTCGCCCTCCGGCCCGCGCGCCACTCCGCTCCGCCGACTGTTCGACCGCGAGCTCGACCCCGTACACCGGGCGCACTCCGTTGCGGGCACACGCCTTCGTGAAACGGACGGCACCCGCGAGGGTGTCCCGGTCGGTGAGGGAGACCGCCGCCAGGCCTCGCGCGGCGGCGCGCTCGGCGAGGGTTTCGGGGTGGGAGGCGCCGTATCTCATGGAGAAGCCCGAGGCCACGTGCAGATGTGTGAAGTCTGGCATCGCCCTTACCGCCACCTCACCTTCTGCTTCGGTCCCCCCTCTCCATGCTGAGCCACCACAATAAACCAGCCCTCGAAACTTTATTCGAATACTGCCCCCACCAGAGTGCCCCCTCACGGGGCACCCCCCTGACCCCCTCCACCTGTCGCCGCCCCTGCGTTGTGGGGGCACGCCCTCGCTCCGCGGGGTGCGCCGCCGCTTGTGGGGGCACGCCCTCGCTCCGCGGGGTGCGCCGCCCCTGCGTTGTGGGGGCACGCCCCCTTGCGTTTTCGGCTGCCGCCGAGGGGTCGTGTCGGGGGGCTCCGCCCCCCAACGCCCCCCGCCAGGTGGGCTTCGCCCCCCTAGAACCCCCCTGCCGCAACCAGGCAAGCCATCGACATACATGGAATCCGCTTGCCTGTTGCTGCCCCCAATCCGGCCGGTGACGACCCTGCGGGTCGAGTGTTGGTGCCACTCCGCCCGCACCGGCGTTACCGGCAACACCGGGCGGGAGGGAGCCGCAATTGCGTTGCCGGTGTCTCCTTCGCGGGAGGAGTCGCACCAGCGACGCTCCCGCAGGGTCGCCACCGGCGGGTCCATGGACCTCAAGTCGATGGGGGACTTCACGTACGTCAGTGGAGTGGAAAGGTGCGGCAGGGGGGTCCTAGGGGGGCGGAGCCCACCTAGCGGGGGGTGTAGGGGGGCGGAGCCCGCCCTACGCCTGTCCGGCGAGGACCGGGGGTTTGGGGGCAGAGCCCCCAACACCA
>NZ_JAGPXJ010000226.1:0-472 GCF_018070605.1 Streptomyces sp. B15 | reverse complement strand
GGTGCAGGTACGCCCGCCGCCGGGCCAGTTCGACGTGCATCCGCTCCTGGGGCACGTCGTCGTGGCTGGTGAGCCGGTCGGCGGGCAGCCCCAGGTGGTCGGCCAGGCCGGCGACCCCCATGCCGAACACGTCCAGCGGCGCGATCTCGGCGAACTGGGGCAGCAGGTCGGTGCCGGTGACCCGGCCTCGGCGTACCGGCTCGTTGATCACCACGGCGAGCCGGTCCAACTCGCCCGTGTAGGACGCCGAGGGGGCGACGATGCCGTGGTCGACAACAGTGGTGCGGGTGGCGCCGGTGTCCCAGAAGATCTGGTTGAACCCGGTGACGTGGGCGATGAGCAGGTCGTCGCGGTCGGCCATCGGGTGGCGGGTGTTGGGCACGTCGCCCTTGGGTGTGTTGTGTTCGACGTAGATCGCCGGAAGGTCGCGGCCCGGGCGGCGCCGAAGCCACTCCTCGGCCCGGTCGAGTTC
>NZ_JAGPXJ010000225.1:0-473 GCF_018070605.1 Streptomyces sp. B15 | reverse complement strand
GGTTTAAAGGTACCAAAAAACACTGAGCGCTTGGGGTTATTTATTCTTGAGCATTTTGATGAATTAAAAAACTTCGATCACTTAACTGCAGACCGATTGTTTGAACTGTTAAGATTGAGTAATAGCCTTAAAGATACCTCACTTTTAGAGCAAGCCTTGAAAGTCGTTCATCTTTATCAACAGGTCAAACAAACCGCGCTATTAACCACCATCAAAACACAATTAACTCAAATTTCTGCCAAAGATGTGGCAAGCGAGCTGACCGGCAAACAGATCGGTGAAGCCATTGATGAGTTAAGGTTGCAGAAACTTGAGGAAATTTTAAATCACCCACGATAAAGGAAGCATCAACATGACGACAACGACAGCAATAGCAAAGACCCCACTAACCCATGTGTTAGTACTAAATGGTCCCAATCTTAATTTGCTTGGCAAGCGAGAACCAGAAATCTATGGATTTCAAACCCTACAAC
>NZ_JAGPXJ010000025.1:0-91807 GCF_018070605.1 Streptomyces sp. B15 | reverse complement strand
AGCTTGCCGAACTGGCGCGGGCTCAGCCCGCTGAACGGGGCTATCCAGGAGGGCTGCGACGCCGTGATCACACCAGACACGGCAAGATCATCTCACCCCTGACCAGCAGTTACGGGACAACGCTTAGGGCGGTTCATCGCCGGAGGGTGACGAACAACCAGTCGGGCCCGATCACGCTGTCTACCTCCTGGTTCGGGCCAGACGTGGGGGAGCGGGCACCGAAGCTCCGGGATGCCGACCGCATCCAGGAAGGCACGCTGATGTACGTCGAGAACATGACGGGGCGACAGGGGAGTTACGCAGAGGACCGCATGTGCGCGCGCCTGGCCACTGACGATGAGGCGTCTGATCTCGCGCTCACACCTGGGTCTGCGGTGCTGATCGTTCATCACGTCGTCTACGACCTGCGGGACCGGCCGTTGGAGTTCGCCGAGGCGACGTATCCGCCCGAGCGGTGGGCGTTCGAGCAGGGCTACCCCCTCAACTGAGCTGCCCCTGCGGGCAGATGTTGACGAAGTGCTTGCGCGACCGAAGTGGCTAATGCCAGTATCCACTGAAGTGGCTAATGCCACTTCAGATGGAAGGAGCGCGAGGCATGAGCCGACGGCGACAGGGGTTAGGTGAGGCCGCTCGGTCGGCACCTTCCTGCGGGTGCCGGGGCCGGGGATGGAAGTTCGTCAGCCCTCGTTCCGCCGTGGCCGCCTCTGTGGCTGACGGACATGCTCGCGCCACTCGCAAACGGCGCTGTCTGGACTGTGACGGCACCGGTAGGGAGTAGGTGCGCGAATGGGCGAGACCGCTGGCAACTACACCGCACGCGCAGAGCCGGAACCGCTCGGCTCCATGACGCTGTATCCCGTCCCCGAGTCGGTGTCGCGAGCGCGGCGCTGGTTCCGCAAGTTCATGGCACGTCACGACCTGGCGTGCTCGATGGACGACTGCGTTCTCATGATCTCGGAGCTGGTGACGAACGCGATCCTGTACGGCGAGTCCGAGGAGCCATGGCGTGTACGGGTGGAGTGGTGGCGCGAGGGCGAAGCCCTGCGGGTCGATGTCCATACCCCGGGCTTCCCGCTGGCCGTACGGCTGCGCCACCCTGTCGCAGATGAGGCACACGGCCGTGGGCTGGGCCTGGTCGACGCGCTGTCCGACTCGTGGACGGTGATCCCCAGCCGCTTCGGCGGCACGGCTGTCTCGTTCCGCGTCGACGCCGGGTTCAAGCCTTCCTGACCGAGAGATCAGCCTGACCGTGCACCGTCCTACTCTGGCGGGAGAAGTGTCGGTAGGCTGGTTGACAGGTTGACTTGCCGGATTCGATGAGGCTGGGGATATGGCGTATGAAGTGGCTGCACCGAAGTACGTGCGGTTGGCTCAGACGCTCCAGAGCCGTATCGAGGACGGCACGTACCCTCCCGGCACGCGGGTGCCCAGTGAAAATCAGCTCGTTCAGACCTTCGGTATGTCTCGGCCGACCGTCGTTCGCGCTCTTGAGCTGCTGAAGCGGGACGGCTGGCTGGAGTCTCGTCAGGGCTACGGCACGATCGTGCGAGGTCAGCCCGAGGCCATTCAGAGGAAAGACCAGCGAGGGCGGCAAGCGCTGGAGCGGATCGAAGCGCGTACACCTGGTCGACTGGTTGAGGTGGGGGAAGTGCCCGCCCCGTCCCGGGTCGCCAGCTTGCTCGGGATTCCGAAGAAGAGCACTGTGCTCGTCCGCCGCCTCCTCGTCGAGGATGAGGGAGAGGCCGTCGAGCTGGTCTCCTCGTACTTCCCCCCGTCCTTCGCTGACGGGACCGACCTGGCCGAGGCTTCGCCTCTGTCGGATGGCCTGCGGGAACACCTTGAGTCCCGCAAGCGGGTGCGTTTCGACCACCTCACCGAACGCGTCTCGGCGCGTATGCCGCTCCAGGAGGAGCGGAACCTCCTCTCGGTGCCCAAGAGGGAGCCAACGCTGAGCGTGCTTGTCGTAGCGCGGGACGCTGCGGGACAAGCGTTGCAGGTTATGGACGTATTGCTACCCGCTGACCGCCAGGAGCTGGAAGATACCTACCGGCTGGACTGACCTGTGAGCCTCACTCCCGCGGTCGCCGTTTGGCGAGTCGGTACACCCCGTACGTGGCGACCAGGATGAAGTCCACGGCCGCCCAGATGACGATGATCAGACCCACCCCGATCGCCGTCCCGGCATCAGCGGCGTCCTTGCAGTCCTGAAGTTCCATCCCGGTAAGCCCTCGGCACTGAGCCGGGGTGCCGCTTCCCGACATTCCTCCGGCGATGATCCAGATCAGGAAGATCAGCTGCACTGCCAGAAAGAACCAGAGGAACACCCTGTGCCTCTTTCTGGGCGCTCTGAGCTGGGCCTCTGGCTGGTCGGGACCTGGCGGCCTAGCGGACGGCTGTTGCTCCGCTTGCTGCTCGGGGGCGCTCCTTTCCCGGTTCGGCGGAGGCCCTTCCGTGTGCCGGGTGTGACGAGCCTTGTTCATGGCCGCTACCTCCTCAGTTGCCTCCACTTCCAGATTGCTACTGCTGATTGGGCTCACGAAACTTGACAAGTCAACTTGATAACTCGGTCTGCGAGCTTGCTACGTCTTCGGCACTCCGAGATCGCGGTCACGATGGAGGTCTACACGCACGTGCCCTCGGCCGAGACGCGGCGGGCGCTGCGGAAGCTCGGTACGGCCCTCGGGGGCCAGAGCTCCCAGGAGCCGCAGCCGGGGGAGGACGACGAGGGGTCGGCCGGAGAGGATCAGCGGGAGTCGTAGCGGTTGCTGTACTCCGCTGCTGTACGCACGTCAGAGGGCCCAGTGCAACTATCACACTGGGCCCTCTGACCTCTGTCGGGGTGGCGGGATTTGAACCCACGACCTCTTCGTCCCGAACGAAGCGCGCTGCCAAGCTGCGCTACACCCCGAAGCAACGACGACTACTTTAGCCCAGGTGAGCGCTGAGGCGAAATCGGGTTTCGAGGGGGACGGGGGAGGGCCGGAGGGGAGGGGCTGTGGGTCAGGTCTCGCGGGGGGTGAGGGTGAGGAGGGTGGCCTCCGGGGGGCAGGCGAAGCGGACGGGGGTGTAGCGGTTGGTGCCGCAGCCCGCGCTGACGTGGAGGTAGGACTCGCGGCCGCCCGTGCGGTGGGTGGAGAGGCCCTTCACGCGGTCGGTGTCGATGTCGCAGTTGGTGACGAGGGCGCCGTAGAAGGGGATGCAGAGCTGGCCGCCGTGGGTGTGGCCGGCCAGGATCAGTGGGTAGCGGTCCGCGGTGAACGCGTCGAGTACGCGCAGGTACGGAGCGTGTACGACGGCGAGGGAGAGGTCCGCGTCGGCTTCGGGGCCGCCGGCGACCTCGCCGTAGCGGTCCCGCTTGATGTGCGGGTCGTCCAGTCCGGTCAGGGCGATCTCCTGGCCGCCGTCCAGTTTGAGGCGGCCCCTGGTGTTGGTCAGACCGACCCAGCCGGCGGAGTCGAAGGCGTCCCGCAGCTCTTCCCACGGGTTGTGGACGACGCCGACGGCCGGGGGATTCCCGTTCAGGCCGTGCTTGCCGGTCGCCTTCTCCATGAGGTACTTGGCGGGGTTGCGCAGCTTGGGCCCGTAGTAGTCGTTCGAGCCGAAGACGTAGGCGCCCGGGTACTCCATCAACGGGCCGAGGGCGTCGAGGACTTCGGGGACGCCCTCGGGGTCGGAGAGGTTGTCCCCGGTGTTGATGACGAAGTCGGGCCGCAGTCCGGCCAGCTCCTGCAGCCACCGCCGCTTCTTGCGCTGGCCGCAGACCATGTGGATGTCGGAGATCTGCAGGACGCGCAGCGGGTGCATACCGGGAGGTAGTACGGGTACGGAGACCCGTCGCAAGCGGAACGAACGTACTTCGACACCCGCCGCGTACCCGACGCAGGCCGCGCCGAGCGCTGTGATGCCGACAGCTGTCTTCAAGGGGATCCGGTATCGCGCGCGCATGGCCCCATGGTCGCAGAAGCGGAAGCCCGGTCGCAGATCTGGGAGCTCGGCCCGCAGGCCCCTGTGGAGGCGCCGGCGCAGCCCTTTGAAGCCTTGCCGCGGGCCGGGCCGGAGAGCCGCTCGGTACGGATATGGGGGGCGGTCGGCGGGGCGATCCTGGCACACTGACCCCATGACCACGCTCAAGTCCCGGCTGCAGGACGACCTGACCGCAGCGATCAAGGAGCGCGACGAGCTCCGTTCCGCCACTCTCCGGATGACCCTTGCCGCGATCACGAAGGAGGAGGTCGCGGGCACCAGCGCGCGCGAGCTCTCCGACGACGAGGTGCAGAAGGTGATCACTCGCGAGGCCAAGAAGCGGCGTGAGGCGGCGGAGGCGTTCGCGGGCGGGGGCCGTACCGAGCAGGCGGAGCGGGAGCGGGCCGAGGGCGAGGTGCTGGCGGACTATCTGCCCAAGCAGCTGACGGACGAGGAGCTGGACGCGCTGGTCACCGAGGCCGTCGAGGAGGCCCGCGCTTCCGGTGCCGAGGGGCCGAAGGCGATGGGCGCCGTCATGAAGATCGTGAACCCGAAGGTCGCGGGCCGCGCGGAGGGCGGCCGGGTGGCGGCAGCCGTCAAGAAGCGGCTGGCGGGCTGACGGGTCCCGGTCGGCGGGACGGCCGGCCGTTCTGGTCGCCCCGGCAGCTCGGGGCCCATGAGGGGGCCGCGGATTTGGAGCCCTCCGGGGTGACCGTGGAGACGACCGTACGAGATGTGTAAGGGGCGCCCTCCCCCGGGAGGGCGCCCCTTACACGTGGGCCGTCGGCCCTGTGCGCGTGCTACGGGAAGCCGCCGGCACCCGCGTCCCAGCCGCCTCCCCCGTCGGCGCCACCACCGTCGGCACCGCCGCCTCCGTTGCCGCCTCCGTTCCCGTTGCCGCCGGGCCAGCCGCCGCCCCCGATGCCGCCGGGGTCACCGGTGCCGCCCGGGGTGCCGCCGCCTCCCCCGATGGCGTCACCGCCGCCGATCACGTCCGGCGGTACGGTCACGTCCGGCCACGGGTCGGGCGGTTTGTTGTCTCCTGCGTCGTCGTCGGGTTTCGGCGGGGACGGGGGCTTGGAGGGCGTGCGGGGCTTCTTGCCGCCGTCCCGGATGGGCACGTGGTGGAAGTCCGGCGCGGCCTCGCCGGCCAGTGCGCCCGCCATCGCGTCCCGCCAGATCGGACCGGGTACCTCGCCACCGAAGACCTTGTCGTAGGGGCGTCCGCCGATGGTGATGTCGACCATCCGCACCCGGTGCTCCGGGTCGCCGACCCAGACGGCGCCGGACATGTTCGGGGTGTAGCCCACGAACCAGGCGGCGTAGCGCTGGTCGGTGGTACCCGTCTTGCCGGCGCTGTCGCGGCCGCTGAGGCCCGCCTTCTTACCGGTGCCGTCCTCGACCACGCCGCGCAGCAGCGAGTTGACCGTGTCGGCGGTCTTGGTCTTCATCGCGCGCTTGCACGACGTCTTGGGGACGTCCAGCTTCTTGCCCTGCGCGTCGGTGATCGACTCGATGGCGACGGGGGTGCAGTGCACGCCGCGGTTGGCGAAGGTGGCGTACCCCTCGGCCATCGTCAGCGGCGACATCTCCTGGGTGCCGAGCGAGATCGACGGCACCTGGTCGATCTTCTTGCCGTCGGCGCGCTCGATGCCCATCTTCTGCGCCATGTTCGTCACCGGGCAGATGCCGATGTCGCTTATCAGCTGGACGAAGTAGGTGTTGACCGACTTCGCGGTCGCCTCCTTCATCCGGTAGGGGCCGACCTCGCTGCTGTTCTCGTTCTCCACCGGGGCCTTGCCGCGCCACTTGCCCTTGCACCTGTCGACCGGCGAGGGGTACTGCATGCGGTACGGGGAGGAGTAGGACTTGTAGGGGCTCATCCCCTTGTCCAGTGCGGCCGCGGCGATCACGGGTTTGAACGTCGACCCCGGCTGATAGCCGGCGCCGCCGCCCATGGACCTGTCCACCGAGAGGTTTATCTGCGTCTCGTGCTTCTGGAAGCCGTACGGGCGCGACTGCCCCATGCCCAGGATCTTTCCGGTGCCCGGCTGCACTATCGTCGCGGCGGTGGCGACCTTGTCCGACTTGTTCACATGGGACTCGATCGACTTCTGCACCGACCGCTGCGCCTTCGGGTCGAGCGTGGTCTTGATGGTCAGGCCGCCCCGGTTCCACCGCTTGGCGCGCTCTTTGCGGGTCTTGCCGAACGTCTCGTCGTTCAGGAAGACCTCGCGTACGTAGTCGCAGAAGAAGCCCGCGCCCATGGTGGCGGTGATACAGCCGTTCTTGGGGCGGCTGACGTCCAGCCCGAGCGGCTTCTTCTTCGCGGCCTCGGCCTCCTTGCGGGTGATGTCTTTGTGCGAGGCCATCTTGTTGAGCACGATGTTGCGCCGCTTGGTCGCCTCGTCCTCATGGATGACCGGGTCGTACCGGCTCGGCGACTGGACGATGCCCGCCAGCAGTGCGGACTGCTCCAGGTTCAGGTCCTTGGCCGACTTGGAGAAGTAGCGCTGTGCGGCCGCTTCGACGCCGTACGCCTGCTGGCCGAAGAAGGTGATGTTGAGGTAGTTCTCCAGGATCTTCTTCTTGCCCAGCTCCTCCTCGACCTGGATCGCGTACTTCAGCTCCTTGATCTTGCGGCCGATGGTCTGCTGAGTGGCCTGCGCGACCTTCTCCGGGTCGTTGCCGGCCTCCTCGACGAAGACGTTCTTGACGTACTGCTGGGTGAGCGTCGAGGCGCCCTGGGAGACCTGGCCCGACTGCGCGTTGCGGTTGAGCGCCCGCAGTACGCCCTTGAGGTCGACGGCGCCGTGCTGGTAGAAGCGCGCGTCCTCGATGGCGACGATCGCCTTGCGCATGTGCGGCGAGATGTCCTTGAGGTCGACGACCGTGCGGTCGCGGGAGTAGACCTTGGCGATCTCGCCGCCCTCGTTGTCCAGTATCGTCGTGCGCTGGCTGAGCGGTGGGCGCTTGAGGTTGACCGGCAGCTCGTCGAAGCCCTCGACGGTGCCTTTGGTCGCCAGGCCGAGCGTCCCGACAGCGGGCAGCGCGAGCCCGGCCATCACCATCCCCGCCAGCACACTCACGCCGACGAACTTGGCGATCTGCTGGGGCTTGCCGACTCCGCTGCCCGCGCGCTTCTTAGCCATGAGTAAGAGCGTACGACGTGACGGTGTCAGGGCACCGGTGGGGAAGCGTGGCAAACGCCGGACAGGGCCGCGCGGGGTCGCCTAAGCTGCGGTCGTTGTCACTCTGACACCTCCCATCACCCCTCATCACCCCCCGCTTCCTCCACTCAGAGTCTCCGCAGTGCTTCCGACTCACTCCGTTGGGTGATGTGGCGCGCACGCATAGTCCGTTCGGGCCATTCAAGATTGGGCCCGAAGGGGGTGTTGCGTGCTGTGCGCTCTTCCGTAACGTCCTCAACTGGCAACGGTGAATATGCCGTTCGCCGCCGTGGGGGAGCCTCGATTCGGGAGAGGACGGCACCGGCAATGAGCTGGGTAACAGACTGGAGCGCGCAGGCTGCCTGCCGCTCTACGGATCCGGACGAACTGTTTGTGCAGGGCGCCGCGCAGAACCGCGCGAAGGCCGTGTGCACGGGCTGCCCGGTCCGCACGGAATGTCTCGCCGACGCTCTGGACAACCGCGTGGAGTTCGGAGTGTGGGGAGGAATGACCGAGCGTGAGCGGAGAGCCTTGCTGCGCCGCCGCCCGACGGTCACCTCCTGGCGACGCCTGTTGGAGACGGCGCGCTCGGAGTACGAGCGCAGCACCGGAGTGGTGCTGCCGGTCGATGTGGAGCTCGAGGCGGACGAGCACGAACGGTACGCCGCGGTGGGCTGACCATCTGGCGGAACGGTACTGCGGTACGCCGAACGGTGCCGCGGTACGCCGAACGGTGCCGCGGTACGCCGAGCGTGCTGCGGTAGGTGGAGCGGTACCGCGCATGCGGAGCGGTACCGCGGAACGGAGACGCCGCGCCGGGTCCCGGCCTGATGGCCTCGGCCTCCTGTGGTCGGCGGACGAGCTGCCACCTCGTGCGCCGCGTCGGTGCTGCCGTGTGCCCGGGCGGCCCGGCGGACGAGTGCGGTCCGGGCGGCGCAGTGCGCGGTCAGTCCGTGCCGGTGGAGGAGCGGCGGTGCTGGTCGGCGAGGCGCCCGCCGATGGTGCGCAGGCTGTCCAGATCGTGTACGTCACCGGGCAGCGCGGTCACCTGGGCCAGCGGCACGTCCGGGTGCAGCGCCGTGAAGCGGTCACGGGTGCGCCGCTCGCGGGCCAGCAGCCGCATACGGTCGGCGTGCAACCGCAGCAGCCCCGCAGCCAGCACGGCGACGTCTTCGTCGTCGCCGGTGGCATCCGGAGCGGACGCGCGGTCGGCCGCCGATCGCGCGTCAGGGATCGTTCGCTCTGTCGTCTCGGTCGTCTCGTTCCCCCCAAGTGTGGTGACGGACCGGGCTGGACCGGGACTCTCGGAGGCGGGGGAGCCGTCCTCGGGATCCGCTGGACCGGCCGATGGAGCGTCGCGATCCAGAATCTTCCCCCGCCGGCGATCCACAATGCCGCCTTCTTCAAGATTTTCGGCCGCCGCGACGGCCCGCTCGGCGCTCAGTCCCGCCGCGTCGCTGTCGTGCACCCGGTTGAGCACCAGCCCGGCCAACGGCATCCGGTCCGCGGCCAGCCGTTCCACGAAGTAGGCGGCCTCGCGCAGGGCGTCCCGTTCCGGCGCCGCGACGACGAGGAAGGCGGTGCCGGGGGCCTGCAGCAGCCGGTAGGTCGCGTCCGCGCGGGTGCGGAAGCCGCCGAACATGGTGTCCATGGCGGCCACGAAGGTCTGCACGTCCCGCAGCAGGCCCGCACCCAGCAGTTTGTTGAGGGCGCCGGTGAAGAGGGAGAGCCCGGCCATGCCGAGGTTCACCACCTTCATTCCGGCCCGGCCGCCGACCCGGGCCGGCGCCATCATCAGCTTGATGAACTTCCCGTCCAGGAACGAGCCGAGGCGCTTGGGCGCGTCCAGGAAGTCCAGTGCGGAGCGGGAGGGCGGGGTGTCGACGACGATCAGGTCCCACTCGTCGCCGGCGCGCAGTTGGCCGAGTTTCTCCATCGCCATGTACTCCTGCGTACCGGCGAACCCGGTGGAGAGCGACTGGTAGAACGGGTTCTCCAGGATCGCCTTGGCGCGGTCGGGGTCGGCGTGCGTCTCGACGATCTCGTCGAACGTGCGCTTCATGTCGAGCATCATGGCGTGCAGTTCGCCGCCTGCGGCCTTGTCGATGCCGGGGACCTCGCGCGGGGTGTTGTCCAGTTCGGACAGGCCCATGGACTGTGCGAGCCGCCGTGCGGGGTCGATGGTCAGTACGACGGTCCGGCGGCCGCGCTCGGCGGCGCGTACGCCCAGGGCCGCGGCCGTGGTGGTCTTGCCGACGCCTCCGGAGCCGCAGCAGACGACGATCCGTGTCGTCGGGTCGTCCAGCAGAGGGTCGATCTCCAGCGCTTCGGCGTCCAACACGTCGGCGTTCGGTACCTCGACGTCCGGCACGTCGGCGTCCGGCACGTCGGTGTCCGGAGTGTCGGCGTCCGAAACGTCGGCGTCCAGCGGCGTGGCCATGGATGCCTCTCCTTCCCCGAAGGTCGCGGGTGGCACGGGCGTCTGCCGCGCCTTGGGAGTTCGCGGTGTCCCGGCGGTTCGCAGTGGCCGCGGTGTCTCGGCGGTCCGCGGTGGCTTGGAGGGCCGCTTCCGCGGGGTCTGCGCGGGGTCTGGGCTCACGGGCGCGCGCCGTCCGTCCCGGACGTCTGCCATTGGCCGCGCAGCTCGCGGGCGAGCCCGTACAGGCCCGCGAGCTCGACGCCCTCGCTGAGCAGACCGAGTTCCCGCACCGGCAGCCCCTGCGCGGACAACTCCGCGCGCAGTCCGCGCTCCAGCTCCACCCGCTCGGCGTGCTCCCTGCCCTGCTCCAGCAGCGGGGCGACGAGACGTTCGGCGCGTCCTCCACGGCGCGCGCCCCCGAGCCCGGCGCGTGCGAAGGCGCGCGCTATCTCGTCCGTGCGCTCATGGGCCGACAGCAGCTGCTCCTCGCCCGGCAGCTGGGGGCGCACCATGTTGACCACGACGGAGGTGGCCGGCAGCCCCGTGGCCCGTAGCTCGGCGATGCCGTCGACCGTCTCCTGGACCGGCATCTCCTCCAGCAGCGTCACCAGATGCACTGCCGTCTCCGGCGACTTGAGGAGGCGCATGACGGCCTGCGCCTGGTTGTGCACGGGGCCCACCTTGGCGAGCCCCGCCACCTCCTCGTTGACGCCGAGGAAGCGCGCGATGCGGCCGGTGGGCGGCGCGTCCATCACCACGGCGTCGTAGACGGGTCGCTGCCGCTTGTCCCTGCGGCGCACCGCCTCGCACGCCTTACCGGTCAGCAGTACGTCCCGCAGGCCGGGCGCGATGGTGGTCGCGAAGTCGATGGCCCCCAGTCGTTTGAGGGCGCGGCCGGCGCTGCCGAGCTTGTAGAACATCTGGAGGTAGTCCAGCAACGCCCGCTCGGCGTCGATGGCCAGTGCGTACACCTCGCCGTTGCCGTGGGAGACGGCGATCTTCCGCTCCTCGTACGGCAGCGGCTCCGTCTCGAAGAGTTGTGCGACACCCTGGCGGCCCTCCACCTCGACGAGCAGCGTCCGTCGGCCGCCGTGTGCCAGGGCCAGCGCGAGTGCGGCGGCGACCGTGGTCTTACCGGTCCCGCCCTTGCCGGTCACTACGTGAAGCCTGCTCACGGCTGGGAGCCTAATTCGTTGCCCGGGGCTCCGGCGAGACCGGTCGTCGTCGGCCGTCCGGCCAGTGCTCGCGGCGTCCCCGCGCGCGGCTGTGTTCGTTAGGGTCTTCCCCATGACGAAGTGGGAATACGCAACCGTGCCGCTCCTTGTGCACGCGACCAAGCAGATCCTCGACACCTGGGGCGAGGACGGCTGGGAACTGGTCCAGGTCGTACCCGGGCCGAACAACCCCGAACAGCTGGTGGCCTACCTGAAGCGGGAGAAGCAGGCGTGAGCGCGGCCGAGGACAAGCTAGCCCAGCTCGGACTGGCCCTGCCCGAGACCGCCACCCCCGCCGGGGCGTACGTACCGGCGGTGCAGAGCGGCCGGTACGTGTACACCGCGGGCCAGGTTCCGCTGGTGAACGGCACCCTTCCGACGACCGGCAAGGTCGGCGCGGAGGTCACCCCCGAGGAGGCGAAGGACCTGGCGCGGACGGCGGCGCTGAACGCACTGGCCGCCGTCAAGTCCGTGGCCGGGGACCTCGACCGGATCGCACGCGTCGTCAAGGTCACCGGTTTCGTCGCCTCCGCACCGGACTTCACCGGCCAGCCCGGCGTCATCAACGGTGCCAGCGAGCTGCTGGGCGAGGTGCTGGGCGCCGCCGGCAAGCACGCCCGCAGCGCGGTGGGCGTCGCGGTGCTGCCGCTGGACGCGCCGGTCGAGGTCGAGATGCAGGTCGAGCTCACCGACTGAGCCGGCCCGCTGGAGTCGATGGAGGGGTACTCCTGCTTGCCCGCCGCGAACTCTTCGGCCGAAGGTGCTCAGCCACGGCCGGGACGAGTGACGGTATCGAGCCCACCGGCTGAGGTGGGTGGGTCCGGTACCGCCGGTCAGCCGGTTGTCAGCCGGTCAGCCGGTTGTCAGCAGGGCAGGAGTGCCTCTCGAACATCGGGACGGTGAGCCGTAGCATCCGGCCATGTCGTCCTCGTCGTCCGAACCGCCTGCCGGGAACGGTCAGTGGTACCCGTCCGAGTGGCCCGAGCGCATCCGCGCCCTGGCCGCGGGCGAACTGACCCCGGTGACGCCGCGCAGAGCCGCCACCGTGATGCTCCTGCGGGATTCCCCCGAGGGTCCCGCCGTCCATATGCTGCGCCGCCGTGCCTCCATGGCGTTCGCGGGCGGTGCGTACGCGTATCCGGGCGGCTCCGTCGATCCACGGGACGCCCGCGCCGTCGACGCCGCCGGGCCGGCGGCCATCTGGTGGGCCGAGCGGCTGGGCACCGACGAGGCCACGGCACGGGCGATCGTGTGCGCGGCCGTCAGGGAGACCTTCGAGGAGTCCGGCGTCCTGCTGGCCGGCCCCGACCCGCGCACCGTGGTCGCCGACACCACCGGCGAGGACTGGGAGGCGGACCGCGCCGCACTGGTCGCCCGCGAGCTGTCCTTCGCCGACTTCCTCGACCGCAGAGGGCTCGTCCTGCGCGATGATCTGCTGGGTGCCTGGGCCCGCTGGATCACGCCGGAGTTCGAGGCCCGGCGCTACGACACGTACTTCTTCGTCGCCGCCCTCCCGGAGGGCCAGCGCACCCGCAACGCCTCCACCGAGGCCGACCGCACCGTCTGGGTGCGCCCCGAGGACGCCGCGGCGGGCTACGACCGGGGAGAACTGCTGATGATGCCTCCCACCATCGCCACCCTGCGCCGGCTGACGCCGTACGGGACCGCCGCGGAGGCGCTCGCCGCCGCGGCAGAGCGCGACATGGCGCCCGTACTGGCACGGGCCCGCTTGGAAGACGGTGAGATCGTGCTCAGCTGGCCAGGACACGACGAGTTCACCAAGAGGATCGATCCCGCATGACCGACGCCGAAGCACTTCCGGGCCGGCCGCGAGGCGGCGCCATCGACGGCCAGGCGTCCCCCCGCGCCTACTGCGTGCTGGCGCCCAACCCGTCCCCCATGACGCTGGACGGCACCAACACCTGGATCGTCGCCGAGCCCGGTTCCGACCGCGCCGTCGTCATCGACCCGGGCCCGCTGGACGAAGCACATCTGCGCAACGTCATCGCCACCGCCGAACGGCAGGGCAGGCGGGTCGCACTCACCCTGCTCACCCATGGCCACCCGGACCACGCCGAGGGCGCCGCACGGTTCGCCGAGCTGACGGGCTCACCGGTCCGCGCCCTGGACCCGGCACTGCGACTGGGCGACGAGGGGCTCGGTGCCGGGGACGTCATCACCACGGGCGGCCTGGAGCTGCGCGTCGTCCGCACGCCAGGGCACACCGCCGACTCGCTCTCCTTCCACCTGCCCGCCGACGCCGCCGTGCTCACCGGCGACACGGTGCTGGGGCGCGGCACCACGGTCGTCGCCCACCCGGACGGCAGGCTCGGCGACTATCTCGACTCGCTGCGCTCGCTGCGCTCGCTGACCGTGGACGACGGCGTCACCCGCGTACTGCCCGGCCATGGGCCCGTGCTCGACGACGCACCGGGCGCGATCGAGTACTACTTGGCCCACCGCGCGAAACGGCTCGCCCAGGTGGAGACGGCTGTCGAACAGGGGCACCGGACGGCGGCCGACGTGGTGGCCCATGTCTACGCGGACGTGGACAGATCGCTGTGGCCCGCAGCCGAGCTGTCGGTACGGGCGCAGCTGGACTATCTGGTCGAACACGGACTGGTGTGAGCTGCCCGTGGCCCAGGCCCAGGCCCAGCCCAGGGCCACGGTCATGGCAAGGACGGGCCACGGTCATGGCAAAGGCGGGGGCCTCGGCCAGCTGTGCTCAGCGCGAGCGCTTCGCCAGTCGCTCGATGTCCAGCAGGATCACCGCGCGGGCCTCCAGCCGCAGCCAGCCGCGCCCGGCGAAGTCGGCCAGCGCCTTGTTCACCGTCTCGCGGGAGGCGCCCACCAGCTGGGCAAGCTCCTCCTGGGTCAGGTCGTGGACGACGTGGATGCCCTCCTCGGACTGCACGCCGAAGCGGCGCGACAGATCCAGCAGCTGCTTGGCCACGCGGCCGGGCACGTCGGAGAAGACCAGGTCGGACATGGAGTCGTTGGTACGGCGCAGCCGCCGGGCGATGGCCCGCAGCAGTGCCGAGGCCACCTCGGGACGGGCGTTCAGCCAGGGCTGCAGGTCGCCGTGGCCCAGCCCCAGCAGCCTGACCTCGGTCAGCGCCGAGGCCGTCGCCGTACGCGGGCCCGGATCGAACAGGGACAGCTCCCCGATCAGCTCACCGGGACCGAGCACCGCGAGCATGTTCTCCCGGCCGTCCGGGGAAGTGCGGTGCAGCTTCACCTTGCCTTCGGTCACCACGTAGAGGCGGTCACCCGGGTCACCCTCGTGGAAGAGGGCCTCGCCGCGAGCAAGCGTCGTCTCCGTCATGGAGGCGCGCAGCTCAGCGGCCTGCTCCTCATCGAGCGCCGCGAAGAGCGGGGCGCGCCGCAGAACGTCGTCCACGAGTTCTCTCCTTGTCGACCTGCCCATGGGGTCCGTGGAACCCATGATGCCGGACGGTGAAACCATGCGATCAGTCACAGCAATCAGTCACAAGTTTGACGCACGCATGCTGTGCCTCCCAACGCGGGGCGCGCTAGGGCCCTGGATCCACCGCGTGTGCCACGAATGTCGGTGGCCCCCCTTACGCTGGCCGAGTGTCCAATACCCCGGGAAGCGCACGGACAGAGAGGGGGCTGGGCGGGTGACGGCAACAGAGGATTCTGCTGTGAGCGAACACGAGGCGGAGTCGGCGGAGGCGCCGGCGAAGGCGGCTGCCAAGAAGGCTCCGGTGAAGAAGGCGGCCACGAAGAAGGCGGCTACGAAGAAGGCCGCCGAAGCCGCCAGGAAGGCTCCGGGGAAGAAGACCGCCACCGCGAAGAAGGCCCTGGCCAAGAAGAGCCCCGCCAAGAAGGCTCCCGCGAAGAAGGCCGCCACCGCGAAGAAGGCCCCCGCTGCCGCGACGGCGGCTGCCAAGAAGGCGGCGTCCGGGAGCAGGCCCGAGTCGCAGGCGTCGAAGGCGAAGCGCGCCGCGCAACTGAACGAGGCGCTGGCAGAGGTCTACTACTACGCGCACCCCGAGCTGGATTTCGAGAATCCGTTCGAGCTCCTGGTGGCCACCGTCCTCTCCGCGCAGACCACCGACCTGCGCGTCAATCAGACGACGCCCGCCCTCTTCGCCGCGTACCCCACTCCCGAGGACATGGCGGCGGCCAACCCGGAGGAGCTGGAGGAGCTGATCCGTCCCACCGGCTTCTTCCGCTCCAAGGCGAAGTCCCTGCTGGGTCTCTCGGCGGCGCTGCGGGACGACCACGGCGGCAAGGTCCCCGGCTCGATAGACGAGCTGGTGAAGCTGCCCGGCGTGGGTCGTAAGACGGCGTTCGTGGTGCTCGGCAACGCCTTCGGTGTTCCGGGGCTCACTGTCGACACCCACTTCGGCCGACTGGTGCGGCGCTGGAAGCTCACCGACCAGACGGACGCCGTGAAGGTCGAGCAGGAGATCGACGACCTGCTGCCGGAGAGCGAGTGGACGATGTTCTCGCACCGCACGATCTTCCACGGCCGCCGCATCTGTCACTCACGTAAGCCCGCCTGCGGCGCCTGTCCGATCGCGGAGCTGTGCCCCTCCTACGGCGAGGGCGAGACGGACCCGGAGAAGGCGAAGAAGCTGCTCAAGTACGAGATGGGCGGTCAGCCCGGGCAGCGTCTCAAGCCCCCGGCCAACTACCCGGGCACCCCCGCCCCACCGCTGCCCTCGCGCGACCCGGGCGCCGGGTCGCCGACGACCGGGCCTGGATCCGGGACCGGGGCCGGATCCGAGCCTGGTACGGGGTCGGACGCCGCTGCCGGAGCGGCCCGGTGACGGGTGCCGGTCAGTCCTCGGACCAGGCGGCGGATCGCAGGGCACCGGAGGCGGCGGAGTCTGCGGACCATCGGGCGGCCGACCGCGGGGCTGCGGACGGCTGGGCGGTGGGCCGCCGCGCGGCCTCGGTGTCGACAGAGGTCAGCGGCCGGGGCCTGCCGCAGTGGCTGACCCCCGTGCGGGACGCGGCGGAGACCGTCGAGGCGAGCCAGCTCAGCCGGTACCTGCCGCCGCCCGACGGCGGAGGGCGGCCCTCCGCCGTGCTGGTGCTCTTCGGGGAGGGCTCGCACGGTCCTGAGCTGCTGCTGATCGAGCGCGCCTCCAGCCTGCGCTCGCACGCCGGACAGCCCTCGTTCCCCGGCGGGGCCCTCGACCCGGAGGACGGCGATCCGCAGGGGGACGGCAGGCTGCGGGCCGCGCTGCGCGAGGCCGAGGAGGAGACGGGGCTCGACCCCTCGGGCGTTCAGGTCTTCGGCGTACTGCCCAGCCTCTACATCCCGATCAGCGGCTTCGTCGTCACGCCGGTGCTCGGCTGGTGGCGCCGTCCCACGCCGGTGGCGCCGGTCGACCCGGCGGAGACGGCCCGCGTCTTCACCGTCCCGGTCTCGGACCTCACGGACCCGGCCAACCGCGCCATGGCCGTGCACCCGGCCGGGCACGTGGGACCCGCCTTCATGGTCGGCTCCGCGCTGGTGTGGGGGTTCACGGCCGGGCTGATCGACCGGATCCTGCACTACGCCGGGTGGGAGCGCCCCTGGGACCGGGACCGCCGGGTCCCGCTCGACTGGCACGCTTGACCCTCATATCGGTGGCACGCGTGACCGTCGCATCCGCGCGCACATGAGACGGTGTCTCTTCCGCTCTCCTGGACGGCCCCGCACGGGTGCCGCCGGAGCAAAGCGCGTGGGCGGCTCCCGCACGGGCGCCGCCCGGATCCGGCGCGGACCGTGCGCGGGGCACTGGCGAAGAGCGGTGGAAAGGACTGCCGAGATGGACCCGAGGCGAGGCTGATTCGGTGAACGTGCTGGACGTACTGCTGATCGTGGCTGCCGTATGGTTCGCGATCGTCGGCTACCGCCAGGGCTTCGTCGTCGGCATCCTGTCGGTTCTCGGGTTCCTGGGGGGCGGCCTGGTCGCACTGCTGGTGCTGCCGCTGCTCTGGGACGAGTTCACAGGGGGCGACCGGCCGGGAACGGGGTTGGCGATCGGTGCCGTGATCATTGTGATCATCTGCGCCTCCGTCGGCCAGGCCCTCACCACGCATCTGGGCAACAAGCTGCGGCAGTACATCACCTGGACGCCGGCGCGGGCTCTGGACGCGACGGGGGGCGCGCTCGTCAACGTCCTCGCGATGCTGGTCGTGGCCTGGCTGATCGGCTCCGCGCTGGCCGGTACGTCGCTGCCGACACTGGGCCGGGAGGTACGCGGCTCCAATGTCCTGCTCGGCGTCTCGCGCGTGATGCCGCAGCAGGTCAACACGTGGTTCGCCGATTTTTCCTCCGTTCTGGCCAAGAACGGCTACCCGCAGGTCTTCTCACCCTTCTCCGACGAGCCGATCCGCGATGTCCGGCCGCCCGACCCCGAGTTGGCGGGCAGCCCGGTCGCACAGCGGGCCAAGCGCAGTATCGTCAAGGTCGTGGGTACGGCACCGAGCTGCGGTAAGGAGCTGGAAGGCACCGGGTTCGTCTTCTCACGCGGCAAGGTGATGACGAACGCGCACGTCGTCGGGGGTGTCCGCCACCCGACCGTGCAGGTCGGCGGCGAAGGGCAGCGTTACCGCGCCCGGGTGGTGCTCTACGACTGGAAGCGCGACATCGCCGTTCTCGACGTCCCCGAACTGCAGGCTCCCGCGCTGCGCTTCGCCCAGCAGGACGCGGCCGGTGGCGACGGCGCGATCGTGGCCGGGTTCCCGGAGAACGGCGGCTACGACGTGCGTTCGGCCCGGGTGCGGGGCCGCATCCAGGCCAGCGGCCCCGACATCTATCGCCGGGGCACCGTCGACCGGGACGTCTACTCGCTCTACACCATGATCCGGCAGGGCAACTCCGGTGGCCCGCTGCTCACCCCGGACGGCCGCGTCTACGGTGTGATCTTCGCCAAGTCCCTGGACGACGACCGCACCGGGTACGCCCTCAGCGTGGACGAGATCCGTCAGGACATCACCCGTGGGCGCACCGCCCAGCGCACGGTCAACAGCCAGGGCTGTGCGATCTGACCGGACCGGCGAGCGCCGCTGGGTGAGCCCGCACCGTGCGGGACGCGGGTGCCGTAGGAACGTAGCGCCGCGGAAGACGGGTGCGCAGGTGCCGCAAGTACGCGGGTGCGCAGGTGCCGCGGAACGCAGGTGCCGCCGAACGCGGCTACGTGCCCAGGTGACCGAGCGGGCTCGGGCGGGATCAGGAGCGGTTGTGCCGCAGTCTCGCGCCGACCCAGCGTGCGCGGCGACGCAGGATGCGGGGGATTCCCAGCTCGGCGTCGGCGGGATGCAGCCGGGCCATGGCGCGCGGGGAAGCCTGGCCGCGCGGGTCCCTCGAATGGCTGCGGTTACGTGCCACGTCACGGAAGTCGTGCGTCAACCCCATACCCGGGTCCCTGCCCCCACCTCATGGTCAGTAATCGCCCGCCACCGCCTCGATCGGCCTATGCGGCGGGCACATGTACGGACCGTCCGGGCGCCGCGGCCCGCAGCCCGTGCCGACCGGTGGGCCGCTCGGCCGCTCGGCCGCTCGGCCGGTCGGCCGGTCGGCCGGGCAGACCGATCCGATAGGTCAGCGGTCCGGCTCCGGGTCGCTGAGCCAGTGCACCAGTTCGGAGGTGAAGGTCTCCGGGTCCTCCTCGTGCGGCCAGTGCCCCAGACCGTCGAAAAGCCGCCAGCGGTACGGCGCCTCGACGTACTCACCCGAACCCGCCGCGCTCCGCGTCCGCATCACCGGATCGAGCGAACCGTGCAAGTGCAACGTCGGCACCCGCACCGGCCGCTTCATCCGGCGGTAGAACTGCAGCCCGTCCGGCCGCGCCAGCGACCGCACCAGCCACCGGTACGGCTCCACCGAGCAGTGGGCGGTGGAGGGTACGCACATCGCGCGCCGGTAGTTCTCCACCGCGAGGGCGCCCGTGTCCCCCGCGGGTCCCGGCGGCTTGGGGCCGGCCCAGTCCCGGACCAGCCGCTCCACCAGCGCGCCCCCGTCCGCCACGAGCTGGCGCTCCGGAAGCCACGGCCGCTGGAAGCCCCAGATGTAGGAGCTGGCCGCCGTCTGCCGTACGTCGCCCAGCATGGCGGCCCGCCAGCGGCGGGGGTGCGGCATCGAGGCGACGACCAGGCGGCGGATCAGCTTGGGCCGCATGACCGCCGCCGTCCACGCCAGGTAGCCGCCCAGGTCGTGTCCGACCAGTGCGGCGTCGGGCTCGCCCAGTGAGCGGATGACACCGGTCACATCGAGCGCGAGGTTGGCCGGGTCGTAGCCGCGCGGCGTACGGTCGCTGCCGCCCACCCCGCGCAGGTCCATCGCCACGGCCCGGTAGCCGGCGTCGGCCAGCGCGGGCAGCTGGTGCCGCCAGGCCCACCAGTACTGCGGAAAACCGTGCAGCAGCAGCACCAACGGGCCCTCGCCCATCTCGGCGATGTGGAATCGTGCCCCGTTGGCGGCCACATCCCGGTGCGTCCAGGGGCCCTCGGGACGGATCACGGCCGCGGGACTGTCTGCGAGCGTCATACGGACGAGCGTGTCACACCCTGCAGCTGCGGACGCTCCGTCGCACCGTTCTCCCCCGCGCGGGGGTGCGGCTTGGCGTGCGAGAGGACAGCAGCGCTCTGTTTGGCGGAGGCCACGGACTTCTGCGGGCTCTTGCTCTTGGAGACCTTCTTGAACTTCGCCAGCGCCAGCAGCAGCAGAAGCAGCGCGAGTGCGATGAAGGCGCCACCGACGATCAGGAACGACCAGGCCAGGCCCAGCCCGAGGTTGTGGATACCGAAGGCGGCGGCGAAGCTCAGCACGGGCAGCGCGAAGAGCAGCAGGACCCCCGCGACCAGGGCCGCGCCGCTGCCCAGTACGCCGCGCTTGACGTCCTGTCGCAGTTCGGCCTTGGCCAGTGCGATCTCGTCGTGCACCAGTGCGGACATCTCCGCTGTGGCCGCTGCGACCAACTGGCCCAGGCTGCGGCCGTCGTCGGCTGCGCTCATCGCTGTCTCTCCCTTGCGGTAGTGAGGGGCCCGCCGAGGAGCGGGCCCTGGACTTCCCGGGTTTCGGGAACTTCCTGACTCCGGAGCTTCCTTCCCGGAGCTTTCCGGCTCCGGACCCTTCCGGTTCCGGAGCTGCTCGGCTCCGAAGCCTTCCGGTTGCGGAGCTTCATCACTCCGGTCCCTCCTGGTCCAGGAACTTCCCCGGTTTCGGGACTTCCCAGCTTCCCCTGGCGGTAGCCGGTCAACCTCAGATCATGCCGGACCATCGTCCGCCACGTCGTGGCGAGTGGTCACCTCGGCGAGCCTGCGGTGCTCGGCCGCCTTCGCCTCGTACAGCGCCGCCATGCGCAGATGGAACTCCGGGTTGCCCTCCTCGTACACATCGGGGACGCCGTCGCCGTCCTCGTCCCGGTCCTCGGCCTCCACCAGCGAACGGTACTTACGGGCCCGCACCTTGAGCACGATTCCCGCGAAAACGGCTGCCAGCAGGGAGCCGACCAGTACGGCTGCCTTGGCCTCGTCGGCGAGCACGGCGTCGTCGGTGAAGGCCAGCTCGCTGATGAGCAGGGAGACGGTGAAGCCGATGCCGGACAAGGCCGCGATGGCCAGTACGTCGGCCCAGCCCAGCTCCCGGTTCAGCTCCGCCTTGGTGAAGCGCACCGCCGCCCACGCGCCGCCGAAGACTCCGAGCGTCTTGCCCGCCAGCAGACCGAACACCACGCCCAGCGTCTCCGGCTGGGTGAACACGTCGGTCAGCGCCCCGCCCGACACCGTCACGCCCGCCGCGAAGAGCGCGAAGAGAGGCACCGCGAGTCCCGCCGAGAGCGGCCTGACCAGGTGCTCGATATGCGCGGCCGGTGACGTCTCCTCACCCGGCCGCAGACTGCAGCGCAGCATCAGCCCCATCGCGACCCCGGCGACCGTGGCGTGCACCCCGCTGGCGTGCATCAGCCCCCAGATGACGAGGGCGAGCGGCACGTACACGTACCAGCCGCGTACCCCCCGGTGGTGCAGGAACCAGAAGACGGCCAGCCCGGCGACCGCGCCCGCCAGCGCGCCGAAGCTGATGCCCGCCGAGTAGAAGACGGCGATGATGACGATGGCACCCAGGTCGTCGACGACCGCCAGGGTCAGCAGAAAGGCACGCAGCGCGGAGGGCAGCCCGGTGCCGAGCACGGCCAGCACACCCAGCGCGAAGGCGATGTCGGTCGCCATCGGGATCGCCCAGCCGCCCACGTCACCGCCGCCACCTGCCGCGAAGGCCACATAGACCAGCGCGGGGACGACCATCCCGCACACCGCCGAGACGATCGGCAGCGCGGCGGCCCGCGGGTCGCGGAGCTCGCCCGCGACCAGCTCCCGCTTGAGCTCTATCCCCGCGACGAAGAAGAAGAGGGTGAGCAGGCCGTCCTTGGCCCAGTCGGCGACCGAGAGATGCAGGTGGAGCGCTTCGGGGCCGAAGTGGAAGCCCTTGATGTCGTCGTAGAAGCCGCTCGCGCCGGTGTTGGCGAGCAGCAGGGCGACGATCGCGGCCGCCAGCAGCAGGGTGCCGCCGACGGTTTCGGTGCGCAGCGCGTCCGCGAGGAACTTGCGTTCGCCCAGCGGAAGCCTGCCGAGAAAGACGGAGCGGCGGCTCTGGCCGCTGTCGGGGTCGTGCTGCGGGGGCAGGGGGTGCGGCGGAGTGATGGCGGGCCTCCAGAAGGTGGCATGGACACACCTGTGGTGTGTGCCGACCAGACTTCCCGGCTCGCCCCTACGTCTTGGCAAGTTCTTTACGTGCCCCTGCAAGCCTAACCAAACGAGTGAGGGGCAACCCGGTCCGGTGGCCGGGTGCCCCTCGGTGAGCGGGCATCCGGCCACCGGACCGGATGCCCTCGGCGAGCGTCCAGGTGGCGCCGCTCGCCCCGCGCCGGAGCGTCAGTCCTCGCTGGGCGCGCTCGGCAGCTTGGACTGGATGAGATCCATCACCGAGGAGTCGGTGAGCGTCTGGGTGTCACCCAGCGTCCGGTTCTCCGCCACGTCCCGCAGCAGCCTCCGCATGATCTTGCCGGAGCGGGTCTTGGGCAGCTCCGCGACCGGCAGGATGCGCTTCGGCTTGGCGATCGGGCCGAGCTGCTTGGCGACGTGCGCCCGCAGCTCCTCGACCAGCTCGTCGCCCTCCGCCGCGTCGCCGCGCAGGATGACGAACGCGCAGATCGCCTGGGTCGTCTGCGGGTCGGTCGCCCCCACGACGGCCGCCTCGGCCACCTTCGGGTGGGACACCAGCGCCGACTCGACCTCGGTGGTGGAGATGTTGTGCCCGGAGACGAGCATCACGTCGTCCACCCGGCCGAGCAGCCATACATCGCCGTCGTCGTCCTTCTTGGCACCGTCGCCCGCGAAGTACTTGCCCTCGAACCGCGACCAGTAGGTGTCCAGGAAGCGCTTGTCGTCGCCCCAGATCGTGCGCAGCATCGACGGCCACGGCTCGGTCAGCACGAGGTAGCCGCCGGCGCCGTTGGGCACCTCGTTCGCCTCGTCGTCCACGACCGTCGCAGCGATGCCCGGCAGCGGCACCTGCGCCGAGCCCGGCTTGGCCTCGGTGACGCCAGGCAGTGGGCTGATCATGATGCCGCCGGTCTCCGTCTGCCACCAGGTGTCGACCACGGGGGTGCGGTCGCCACCGATGTGGTGCCGATACCACACCCATGCCTCGGGGTTGATGGGCTCGCCCACCGAACCGAGGATCCGCAGCGATGACAGATCGAACTTCGCGGGGATGTCGTCGCCCCACTTCATGCTCGCGCGGATCGCGGTCGGCGCGGTGTAGAGGATGGTGACGCCGTACTTCTGCACGACCTCCCACCAGCGGCCCTTGTGCGGCGAGTCCGGCGTGCCCTCGTAGAGCACCTCCGTGGCGCCGTTGGCGAGCGGTCCGTAGACGATGTACGAGTGCCCGGTCACCCAGCCGACGTCGGCGGTGCACCAGAACACGTCGCTCTCCGGCTTGAGGTCGAAGACCGCGTGATGGGTGTAGGCGACCTGCGTGAGGTAGCCGCCGGTGGTGTGCAGGATGCCCTTCGGCTTACCCGTGGTACCGGAGGTGTACAGGATGAACAGCGGGTGCTCGGCGTCGAAGTCCTGCGGTGTGTGCTGCTCGGACTGCCGGCCGACCACCTCGTGCCACCACAGGTCGCGCTCCTCGTTCCAGGAGATGTCCTCCTGGCCGGTCCGCTTCACCACCAGCACGTTGCGGACCTTCTCGGTGCCCGGACGGGTCAGCGCCTCGTCGACGGCCGGCTTGAGCGCGGACGGCGCGCCCTTGCGATAGCCGCCGTCGGAGGTGATGACCACCCGCGCGTCGGCGTCCTCGATCCGGGTCGCCAGCGCGTCCGCCGAGAAGCCGCCGAAGACGACCGAGTGCGGGGCGCCGATTCGGGCGCACGCCAGCATCGCGACGACCGTCTCGGGAATCATCGGCATGTAGATGGCGACCCGGTCGCCGGCCTGCACGCCCAGCTCCGTCAGCGCGTTGGCCGCCTGCGAGACCTCGCGCTGGAGGTCCGCGTAGGTGAGCGTACGGGTGTCGCCCGGCTCACCCTCGAAGTTGATGGCGATGCGGTCGCCGTTGCCGGCCTCCACATGGCGGTCGACGCAGTTGTAGGCGACGTTGAGCTTGCCGTCCTTGAACCACTTGGCGAACGGCGGGTTCGACCAGTCCAGCGTCTCGGTGGGCTCGGTCCCCCAGCTCAGCCGCCGTGCCTGCTCGGCCCAGAACCCCAACCGGTCGGTTTTCGCCTGCTCGTACGCCGCAGCGGTGACATTGGCGTTCGCGGCCAGCTCGGCGGGCGGAGCGAACCTCCGCTCCTCCTTGAGCAGGTTGGAGAGGGAAGGACTCTCGTTCATGTCGGCTCCCGTCGGCAAGTGGTGTAGACCAATACCTGTAACTGCATGCTTAGTGATCGCGGGAGCCCGGTCAACCCCCAAGCGATCCTGGCACCTCGGACCCTGCTGGGTACAGCCGCCTTCAGGGAGTCGTTGCGTGTCGCCTCCCGGAATTCTCAACTGGGGCGCACAGCGGGGCGTGCGACGGTGTTCGTGGGGTGACCGCAGTGGTATGCGCAGCAGGGAGCCTGGGCGGGACAGCATGCCCGGAGCGCCGCGCCGTGAGCGCACCGGCAGCGCACTGGCAGCGCGCCCGGAGTGGGGAAGGTGGCACGCCGGGAGCAGGGCGGCAGCAGGGGACGGAGCAGGCCGGGGGGCGCGCCGACAGGAGGGCGGGAGCGGCCCGGTGACGGGCCGCTCCCGCCGCCGTCAGGCGGTGACCGGGTCGGCTCTGACGGCGGTGAACACCGGCTCGGATCCGCGTACGTCGGCAAGCGTGGTGTCCAGCATGTAGGTCTGTGCCTCCCCGACGTGGAAGTACATACCGTGCAGCTCCAGCGTCCCCTCGCGCAGCCGCCGGTCCACACATGAGTGCGCTGCCAGATGCTCCAACTGCTGGAGGACATTGGTCAGACAGAGCGCCTCCAGCTCGTCGGCCGTCTCCCGGTCGGCGAGGCGCGGCGCGGCCCGCCCCGAGGCCCGGAGCCGTTCCAGGCTGGGCCGGCCGTGCCGCAGCCAGCGGCCGAGCGGGGTCGCGTCGGCGCCCGGGGCCGCCGGAGGGCCGTTGCGCAGCGCCTGCATGGCGCCGCAGCCCGAGTGTCCGCACACGGTCACCGATTCGACCCGCAGCACGTCCACGGCGTACTCGATCGCGGCTGCCACCGACTGGTCGCCGCTCTCCTCACCGGGTGGCGGGACGAGATTGCCCACGTTGCGGACGGTGAACAGGTCGCCGGGGCCACTCGAGGTGATCATGCTGGTGACCAGCCGTGAGTCGGCGCAGGCGAGAAACAGCTGCGAGGGCCGCTGCCCCTCGCGGGCCAGCCTCGCCAGTTCGTCCCGTACGAGGGGAGCCGTGGTGCGCTGGAAGTTGCGTACCCCGCCCAGCAGTTGACCGCGCCGGGAGTGGGAGCGGGTGGGGGAGTGCGCGTGTGCGCGCTGCCTCGCCCCGGCTGGTTCGAACGTCCCGGCCCTGGCCGTTTCGCCATCGACCGCGATCACCCCCGACGTCGTGGCCGTCCCGACGGTGCCGACGGTGCCGACGGTGTGGGCTGTGCCGACGGTCGCGCCCGTGCCGGCGTTCGCTGCCGGTCCAGTCGCCCGAGTCGCCTCAGGCGAGTCGGGGCCGGTCGGCGGGGCGTGGTGGCCGCGCGGGCCGTCGCCCGGGGCGCCATCGTCGTCCCGGCACCCGCCGGACACGGGGCTGCCATGGGTGCCGTCCGTTCCGTCGGCCGGCGGGCGGGTGCACTGGTGGTTGCGCCAGGGCGTCCATGGAGTGCAGGTGTGCGCTTTGGACGGCTCCCCGATCTCCTGCCCCGCACGACCTCTGACCTCCGCATCGCCGCCCGTGGCCGCGTGGGCGGTCCGCCAGTCCTCCAGCGCCTCGTACGCCGCGTGGTCCATGAACGATCCCTCCAGTTCCACCACTGCCTCGGCCCTCTCGGGGACCTGCGCCAGCGCTCGGCTCAGCCGGGGCACCGCCAGAAACGTCAACTGCCCCCGTACCACCACCCGGTAGGCCTCGGGCCGGGGGGAGGTGGGACCATCGCTCACGGGGCGCTCCACGGTGATCCGCGCCCAGGCCAGCCGGTGCAGCGCCACGGCCACCGCCACCGCGATCCCGAGCCCCACTCCCTCCAGCACGCCCAGCAGCACCACCGCCACTGCCGTCGCGCCGAACACCAGGGCCTCACCGTGGCGCGCCACGGTTCTGATGTGGCCGGGGTTGATCATCCGCACGCCCACCACCATCACCAGCGCCCCCAGCGCCGCGAGCGGGATCAGCTCCAGCACTCCCACCAGCAGTCCGGCCGCCAGCAGCACCCAGACTCCCTGCAGCAGTGCCGACTTCCGGCTGGTCGCCCCGGCGGCGATGTTCGCCGAGCTCCGCACCGCGACGCCGGTGACGGGCAGTCCGCCCAACCCGCCTGACACCGCGTTCGCCACGCCGTGTGCGCGCAGTTCCCGATCCAGGTCGCTGCGCGGCACCCGGTGCCCGGGGCCGCGTGTGGCCGCGAGTTTGTCGGCGGCGACGGCCGACAGCAGGGCCTGGACGCTGGCCACCAGGGTGAGCGTCAGCACGGCCGTGCCCAGCCCGAGCACCGGGCCCTCCGGCAGTTGGGGCAGCGCGTGCGAGCGCCAGGAGGGGAGGTCGACGCGGGGCAGCCGCATGTCCGACAGCACCGCGGCGAGGGTGGCGAGGCCGATCGCCGCGAGCGCGGCCGGCACTCTTCCGGTGACTGCGCCGAGCGCTCCGCCGTGCTCCTTCAACCGGGGCCAGGCCAGCAGGACCACAACGGTCAGCGCGCTGACCGAGAGAGCGGCCGGCTGGAGAGAGGTGATGCGCCCGGGCAGCTCGAGGGCGTTGGTGAGCGGTGAGCTGTCCGGATCGCCCCCGAGCATCACATGGAGTTGCGCGAGCGCGATGGTGGCGCCGATCCCGGCCAGCATCCCGTGCACGACCGCGGGGCTCACGGCGAGGGCGGAACGCGCGATCCGTAGGGAGCCGAGACCGATCTGGGCCAGCCCTGCCAGGATGGTGATCGCACAGGTGGTCCGCCATCCGTAGCTCTGGATCAGCTCGGCTGAGATCACGGTCAGCCCTGCCGCGGGACCTGTGATCTGCAGCGGAGCTCCGCCGAGCCAGCCGCAGACCAGCCCGCCCACCGCCGCCGCCACCAGGCCGGACTGGAGCGGGGCCCCGGCGGCCAGCGCGATACCGAGGGAGAGCGGTAGCGCGATCAGGAACACCGTGACGGACGCGGACAGGTCGGCGGTCCAGCGCTGACGTGCGTCGGAGTGGGTCGGGCGGGCGGTCGGTCCGGTGCACACAGGGGTGCGGTGGGGCATCGCGACTCCTCCCGAGGGTCGGCACCGTTCGTGATCGTCTGATTACTCCCAGGTGGAAGTAAAAGAACAGTAATGCCAAGTAAAGCCTTGGCGAAGCGCGGAGTGGCGTCTGGCTGCTCGTGTTCCACCCATCGAGTGAACGGTGCCGAAAAAGCCGCTTGTCCTATTTGTCTTATTAACGTCTCATGTCACTTTTATCGGCGTGGCAACGCCGGTCCCGCCCGGTGACCGACGAGACAAGGCGAGAGGACGAGGTGAGCCGATGGCAGCCACGCGAAGAAGACCCGCTCTCACCACCGCGGTCCCGGCGGCACTGGTGCTGTCCCTGGCCGCCGCCGCATGCTCCGGGGGCGGCGAGGCGCAGCGGCCGGAGCAGTCCCCCGGCGGGGCGCCGCAGGCCCGGCCTCAGGTCAAGCCGCAACTCCTGGGGGACGGTTCGACCTCGCTGACGGGGCGGCAGCCCTTCCAGCCGACCCCGCACAAGCTGGCGCCGGGCAAGAAGCCCCCGCAGTTCGTCGTCTTCTCCTGGGACGGTGCCGGCGAGGACAGCAAGAAGCTCTTCTCCCGCTTCCGCAAGGCGGGCAAGAAGTACGGCGCGGCCCAGACGTACTTCCTCAGCGGCATCTACACGCTGCCGGAGGACGAGGCGAAACGTTACTCCCCGCCCGGACACCCGCCCGGCGCGTCCGACATCGGCTACCTCAAGGACAAGAACGTGCGTGCCACGCTCCGCCAGGTCCGCAAGGCCTGGCTGGACGGCAGTGAGATCGGCACCCACTTCAACGGCCACTTCTGCGGTCCGGAAGGTGTGGACTCCTGGTCCGTCGAACAGTGGAAGAGCGAGATCGAGCAGGCCCGCTGGTTCGTCCAGAACTGGAAGACGACCACCGGCTGGAAGAAGGCCCGGGCGCTCCCGTTCGACTACAAGCGGGAACTGGTCGGCGGCCGTACTCCTTGTCTGGAGGGCCAGGAGAACCTGCTGAAGGCGGCCGGCCAGATGGGCTTCCGCTACGACTCCAGCGGCAACGGCACACAGGTGTGGCCGGACAAGCGGCACGGCCTGTGGGACCTGCCGCTGCAGCAGGTTCCCGTCCCCGGGCGGGGGTTCGAGACCCTCGCGATGGACTACAACTTCCTCGCCAACCAGTCCGGCACCGTCGACGGCCCGGTGGAGAAGCGGCCCATGTGGAAGCGCCAGATGAAGAACGGCCTGCTGCAGGGCTTCCAGCGCGCCTACGAGGGAAACCGGGCGCCGATGATCATCGGTAACCACTTCGAGGACTGGAACGGCGGCATCTACATGGACGCTGTCGAGGACGTCATGAAGACGGTCTGCCGCAAGGGCGGCGTCCGCTGCGTCTCGTTCCGCCAACTCGTCGACTGGCTGGACGCACAGGACCCGCGCATGCTCGCCAAGCTGCGCGCCCTGGAGGTGGGGGAGAAGCCGGCGGGCGGCTGGCGTTCCTTCCTCGCAGGTACCTCGACGGCAGCGAAATCAAGCTGACCAGTGTCCCCGTTCCGGGCAGCCGGAGCGGCCCGGAACGGGGACCGGCGGCCGACGCACAACGTCCAGCAGGTGCGCGCATTCTCGGTCGACGCGGCGGTTTACGGTCGACGGGATGAACCTCCGGCCGACGCGATGACTGCCGGCTGCCGAGCACACTCGTGCTCGGGGCCAGGCAGCCTCGGCAGCTTGACGAACGGTTGGCGGGCGGTCGGCGAGAGGTCAGCCGGTGGTCGGCGAGCGGTCAGGCAGGCTGGACAGCGGCAGCGGTCGCGGCTTCCGGGTGGTCCTCGCTCAGCAGGAACGAGGGGTCCACCTGGGCGGCGAGGTCGGCACCGGTCCTGGCATTGCCCCAGCTCTCCGCGTTCCGCAGATGGAAGTGGACCATCTGCCGGGTGTAGCGCTCCCAGTCGCGCAGTTCGTACGAGGCGTCAGCCGTCTCGTAGAGCGCGGCCAGGGAGCGGGAGTTCTCCTCCTCCAACTCGGCGAAGGGGCGGGGGCGGCCCTTCTCCATGGCACGCACCCAGTCGGAGTGGCCGAAGGTCGCCAGCAGGTCGTCGCCCACTTCCTGGCGCAGGAAATCCACGTCATCCGCGCTCTGCACCTTGTTGCCGACGACCCGCAGCAGGACGCCGAAGTCCCGCGCGTACTCCTTGTACTGCCGGTAGACGGAGACGCCCTTGCGGGTCGGCTCGGCCACCAGGAACGTCATGTCGAAGCGGGTGAACATCCCGGAGGCGAAAGAGTCGCTGCCCGCCGTCATGTCGACGACCAGGTACTCCTCGCGACCGTCGACGAGATGGTTCAACAGCAGTTCCACCGCGCCCGTCTTGGAGTGGTAGCAGGCCACCCCCAGGTCCGACTCGGTGAACGGCCCCGTGGCCAACAGCCGGACGCTTCCGCCGTCCAGTGCGACAGGCCGCGCACAGGCGTCGTAAACCGGGTTGTCCTCTTGCAGGCGGAGCAGCCGGGAGCCCTCGCCGGGGGGCGTCGTTTTGATCATCTTCTCGGTGGAGGCGATCCGCGGGTTGCTGCCTCGCAGGTATTCCTTGATGAGCGGCAGGTTGGCACCCATGGCGGGCAGTGCGGCGGCCTCGGCGTCGTCCAGCCCGAGCGCTGCGCCCATGTGCTGGTTGATATCGGCGTCGACGGCAACCACGGGTGTGCCCCGGGCGGTGAGGTGGCGCACGAACAGTGAGGACAGCGTCGTCTTGCCGCTGCCGCCCTTCCCTACGAAAGCGATCTTCATGTTCAATAGCGTAAGCCGCCGGCGGGGGTGGATCGGCGGCAGGGAGTGAAGAAGACCACTCGATCGTGGGGTTGGGGCGCCCGGCCGGGTGCGTAGGGTCGTACGCATGAGTAGCACTGCTCGCCCCGAGGACGGCGGCACGCCGAAGACCTCCGCGCCCGGCACCTCCGCAGCCGACCCGCTGGCCCCCCTCGCCGCGCTGCCGGGCGTTCCGGAGGCCGTCGAATCCGTGCGCAAGTCGGTCGACCGGGTCTACGGGCACCGCATCATGCGCCGCCGCAGCAGCGAAGTCAGTGCGGAGGCCGCGCTGCGCGGAGCACGCGCCACCGCTGCTGTGGAAGGCGTCGACTGGGCACTCGAAGAGGTGCGCCGTCGCAGCGACTTCGGCGCCGAGTCCGAGGCCCGTACGGTCGGCGCGGCGCTCCGCGTCACGGCCGAGGCCGGACATCTGCTCGACATCTGGCAGCAGTCACCGCTTCGCGTACTGGCCCGGCTGCATCTGGTGGCGGCCGGCGGTGTGGCGCCCGAGGGCACGGTCGGCCGCCCACGGCGGCCCGGAGAGCCGGTCGACGGGCCGGACCTGGGCCTGGAGCTTCCAGGAGCGGACGAGGTCGCGGCCCGGCTGGAGGGCCTCGCACAACTCGTCACGGGCAGCACCAAGGCCCCGGCCCTGGTCACCTCGGCAGTGGTGCACGGTGAACTGCAGGTGCTGCGACCCTTCGGCTCGTACAACGGGCAGGTCGCGCGGGCCGCCGAGCGTGTGGCGCTGGTCGGCAGCGGCTTGGACCCGAAGGCCATCTGTCCGGCCGAGGTGGGCCATGCGGAGCTGGGCCGCGAGGCGTATCTGACGGCCCTGGCCGGCTATGCCTCGGGAACACCCGAAGGGATGACCGAATGGATCGCGCACTGCGGACGGGCGATCGAGCTCGGCGCGCGGGAGAGCGCAGCGGTCTGCGAGGCGATGCAACGGGGGGCGGCCTGAGGGGCTGGTGCCCGGAGACCCCGGAGGTCCTGTGGCCCTGAGGGAATCCGAGTGGCCGCTGGGCATCCTCGGCAGAGCAGGCCCGGACGCCCGCATGGCAGTGGGACGACGGAAGAATGCGGCGGCCCCGCCACAGCGGGCGGGGCCGTCACTGGCATGTCCACCGAGTTACCAGTGCGTGCTCTCACATTCCGTCCGGACGTCAGGGTGGGACTTTGCCCGTCCCTGACGGGACCTGCCCGATCGCGGGCTGTGCGTCGCGTGGGTACTCGGTATTCATGCATCCGGTCCGTGGGGCCATATGCGTGAAACGGGATCCTCTCGGATGCCGTCGGTCTCGCGGGCCGTTGTCTCCTTTGTACTCCGCGCGGGAGTCGAACGGAAGCCCTGTCCGCAGATCTTTACTTTTGCCCTCAACTACGGGCGTACGCCTTGAAACCAGACATCACTCAGCAAACCGCGGTGAGGCCCCGCGAGTGGCGTCAGTAGAGCCTGGCGAGGGCGTCGCAAGGGGTGGTCAGAAGGGGCGGAAGGGGGAGGTCGGGCGCCGCCGGTTGTTGAACCAGACGAACCCGGCTGTCGCCGCGGCGGCCCCCACCGCGACGGCTGTCAGCGCCAACGCCGGGCGGGACGGCATCGAGAGCGAGGGGATGCGCTGCTTGAGCCGGACGGGCCGGGAGAACGTCAGCACCGGCCAGTCCCGGGTGAGTGCTTCCTTGCGCAGTGCCCGGTCCGGATTGACGGCGTGCGGGTTGCCGACGGCCTCCAGCATCGGCAGGTCGGTGACCGAGTCGCTGTAGGCGTAGCAGCGCGCGAGGTCGTACCCCTCGGACTCCGCCAGCTCCCGGATGGCCTCCGCCTTGGTCGGGCCGTAGGCGTAGTACTCGATCTCCCCGGTGAAGCGGCCCTCCTCGACGACCATCCGGGTGGCGACCACGCGGTCGGCACCGATCATCCGGCCGATCGGTTCGACCACCTCGGCGCCCGAGGACGAGACGATCACCACGTCACGCCCTGCCAGGTGGTGCTTCTCGATGAGGGAGGCCGCCTCGTCGTAGATGATCGGGTCGATCAAGTCGTGGATGGTCTCCGCGACGATCTCCCTGACCTGCTCGACGTCCCAGCCGCGGGCGAGCCCGGACAGGTACTCGCGCATCCGCTCCATCTGGTCGTGATCGGCGCCTCCGAGAAGATATACGAACTGCGCGTAGGCAGTCCGCAGCACTGCGCGGCGATTGATCAAGCCACCTTGGTAGAAGGACTTGCCGAAGGTGAGCGTGCTCGACTTCGCAATGACCGTCTTGTCCAGATCGAAGAAGGCGGCTGTCCGAGGCATCGCGAGATTTTCCACGTCTCTGAGCATAGGCGCCCACCATTCGGCGTAAGCTGGGGCGCGTGGGTTTGCCTGAGAAGGCTCTCGGGTACACCATGGAAGTCACGGATCGTTCGCGACCGTGCTAACCCGGCCCGACTCCTCCCCCCCCGAGTCGGCCGTGGGGACGACCCCCGCTCTCCCCCCCGGCGGGGGTCGTCGCATGTCCGGAGGGTGTTTTCCGCCTCGGTCCGCAGTGGCCGGGGCTTTTTTGATCTTCCGGTACCGGACTCCCCGATTCCTCAAAATTGTAACAGAGTGTAATCAAAGGGCTGCTCTCCGATAGTCACTGGTTTGGGTGAGCGAGTTATTCACAGACTCAGGGCTGTCCACAGATTTCGACCATGATCCACAAGTTTTTCCGGTTCGCTGCACCGTGAATCCCGTCGGCGTCCGCAACCGTTTGCGGACGCGAGTGCCCAACTGACGGGGAGGGGCCGGAGCATGGCCGAAAACATTCTGATTGTCACCGAGGACGAGGAACTTCTCGATGACCTACTGCGACTGTGCGCAGCCGCCGGGACGGAGCCACACGTCGCGCACGGCGGCCCGACGAGCCGGGCGGGGTGGGCGGCCTGGAGCGGCGCTGCCTCCTGGGAGCGGGCACCCCTGGTGCTCGTCGGCGACGACTGCGCCGGCGCCACCGGTTTCGGCGACACCCCGGACCCCGGACACACCCCGGACCCCGCACACGCCCTTGGCCCCGGCGCCGCCCCTGCCTCCGGACGCGACGGCACGGCGAGCGCGGGTGGAGCGGTGCCACGGCGGCCGGGAGTGCTGCTGGTGGGACGGGACTGGGACGACCCCGGCGTTTGGGAGCGCGGCGTCCGCGTCGGTGCCGAGAGCGTCGTCCTGCTGCCCGACGCGGAGAACTGGCTGACTGGCCGCATCGCCGATGCCCTGGAAGGAGTCGGTCAGGCGGCGCTGACGGTCGGGGTCGTCGGCGGGCGGGGCGGAGCCGGAGCATCCACGCTGGCCTGCGCCCTGGCGCTCACCGCAGCACGCGCCGGAGAACGCACCACGCTCATCGACGCCGATCCGCTCGGCGGTGGCCTGGACATCCTGCTGGGCGCGGAGCGGACACAGGGTTTGCGCTGGCCGGACTTCGTGGAGTCCCGGGGCCGGGTAGGCGGCGCGGCTCTTGCCGAATCCCTGCCGCGCTCGCACGACCTGAGCCTGCTCAGCTGGGACCGGAGCGATTGTGCCCTGGTCCCCGCCGACGCCATGAAGTCGGTGCTCTCCGCCGCGCGGCGGCACGGCGGCGTGGTCGTCGTCGACCTCCCCCGGCAGGTGGACGAGACCGTCGCGGAAGCCCTGGTGCAACTCGACCTCGGGCTGGCCGTCGTCCCGGCCGAGCTGCGCGCGGTCGCAGCGGCGCACCGGGTGGCGGCCCGGACGCAGCTGGTGGTCCGCGATCTGCGGGCGGTGGTGCGTCCCCCCGGCGGCCCCCAGGAAGCCCGCGGCCACGGCTCCGGGCTGGACGACGCGGAGGTCGCCGGTCTTCTCGGGCTGCCACTGGCCGGGGAGCTGCCCTGGGAGCGCGGCCTGCTGGAGGACATCGACCGGGGCAGGCCGCCCGGCTCCGCGAAGGGCGGCCCGCTGGCCCGCTTCTGCGGCGGCTTCTGGGAGCACGTGCTCAGCGGGGGAGGGGTCGCGGCGTGACCGGCGTGGACAAGAACTTGCGGGGCACCGTCGCGGTGCCGGGCGCGGCGCCGCCGTCCACGGACACCACAGGAGCGGGCACTCGGCTGCTGGATTCGGTGCGGCGCAGCCTCGCCGAGGCCGGAGCCGAACCGACCCCGGCGCGGGTGGCAGCCGTACTGCGGGCACAGGGACGGCTGATGGGAGACAGCGCGGTGCTGGGCGTCGTCGAAGCTCTGCGTTCCGAGCTCGTCGGAGCCGGCCCGCTGGAACCACTGCTGGCGGACCCGGAGGTCACCGACGTGCTGGTGACCGCTCCCGACCAGGTTTGGGTCGACAGGGGGCGCGGCCTGGAGCTCACCCGGGTGCGTTTCCCCGACGCCGCCGCCATCCGCAGACTCGCGCAGCGGTTGTCGACCTCGGCAGGACGTCGGCTCGACGACGCCCGCCCCTGGGTCGACGCCCGACTCCCGGACGGCACCCGGCTGCACGCGGTGCTGCCTCCGGTGGCGGTGGGCTCCACCTGCCTGTCCCTGCGGGTGGTGCGCCCCCGGGCGTTCGGCCTGGACGAACTCGTCGCCGCGGGGACGGTGCCACCCGGCGGAGAGCGGCTGCTGCGGGCTGTGCTGGACGCCCGGCTCTCCTTCGTCGTCAGCGGTGGAACGGGCTCCGGCAAGACGACACTGCTGTCCACCCTGCTGGGGCTGGTCGGCCCGGACGAACGCATCGTCCTCGCCGAGGACTCGGCGGAGCTGCGCCCCGACCACCCCCACGTGGTGCGACTGGAGGCACGCCCGGCCAACCAGGAGGGCGTGGGCCGGGTGGAACTGCGCGACCTGGTACGGCAGGCGCTGCGCATGCGGCCCGACAGGCTCGTCGTGGGAGAGGTACGGGGGCCGGAAGTGACGGACCTGCTGGCTGCTTTGAACACCGGCCATGAGGGCGGCTGCGGCACCGTGCACGCGAACGCCGCCACCGATGTCCCGGCCCGCCTCGAGGCCCTGGGCAGCACCGCGGGACTCGACAGGGCGGCGCTGCACAGCCAGTTGGCGGCGGCGCTGGATGTGATCGTGCATCTGGTCCGGGGACGCGACGGCACCCGCCGGATCGCACAGATCCATGTGCTGGAGCGGGATGCCGCCGGGCTGGTGACGACGGTACCGGCCGCCGTATGGAGCGGCCCGCACGACCGTCGGAGCGCAGCCGCAGCCAACGGATTCGTACCCGAACGAGGCTGGCGGCGACTGGAAGAACTGTGCGCACGGCGCCACGCCGACGACGGCGGGGGCAGCGTCCTCCCTCCCACCGACGTCCCCACCGACGGCGGCACCGACAGGCGGTCGCCTGCGGGAGTGGTCGGCGAGTCGGCCCGTGCACGGAGTGGGGCGGCAGCGGGGCCGTGGCAGCGGTGGGCAGCGGCGCCATCTCAAAGGAGCGTTCGATGACGGGGGCGATCGGCGGAACGGCCGGGACGGAGCCCGCTGTGGCATACGCCGCGTACGCGGCGATGGTGTGCGCGGGGGCAGCGGCCTGGTTGATGACGGGACGGCAGAACGGAGTGCGGCGGGCAAGGCTGTTGCTCGCGGGCGGAGGGGAGGCAGCGGCACGACGGTCGGCCTTCGAGCCGCCCGGCTGGTGGCGGCAGGCCACTGCGGCGACGCGTCGCCGCCTGGGCGAGCGGGCCGGTCCCGAGTGGTGGTGTCTGCCGGCAGGACTCCTGGTGGCACTGCTGGGGCGGTCGTGGATTCCGCTGTTGGCCGCGCTGGCCGCTGTTCCCCTGGTGCGCAGCCGACTGCGGCGGCGCGCCGCCGACCGGGCGGCCCAGGAGCGCGAGGGAGCCGTGGTGGAGCTGTGCGCGGCAGCGGCGGGGGAACTGCGGGCGGGACGGCAGCCCGACGGCGCGCTGCTGGCAGTCGACCGCACAGTGGTGCGGCGCTTCGGGGACGAGGGCGCAGCGGTTCTGGCCGCGGCCCGGTTCGGCGGTGACGTACCCGGGGCGCTACGGCAGGCGGCACTGCTGCCCGGCGCCGAGGGGCTGGCCGGGGCAGCAGCCTGCTGGCAGGTGGCGGTCGAAGGCGGGGCGGGTCTGGCCGAGGGGCTGGAGAAAGTGGCCGCAGCAGTGCGCGCCCGAGGAGAGCAGCGCGAGGAGTTGCGGACACAACTGGCCGGTCCCCGCTCCACCGCACTGGTGCTCGCGCTGCTGCCCGTCTTCGGACTGGCCATGGGCGCGGCCATGGAGGCCGATCCGTTGTGGATCCTGCTGCACACCCCTGCCGGTTTCCTCTGTCTGACGGTCGGACTGTTGCTGGAGTGGGCCGGGCTGCTCTGGGTCGCCCGCATCGTGCGCTCCGCCGAAGGCGCCGAGGAACCTGGAAAGACGAGCGAGGCGAAGCCGACGGACCACGGCGCGAAGCCGACGAGGGACGGGGCGGTACCGACGAAGGGCGGGATGGCGTCGACGGAGCGAGCGGCGGGCCCGACGGGGAGTTGGTCGGGGTGAGCGTCGGGTGGGCGGAGGTTGTCCCCAGGGTGTGGATGTGGGGCCCGGCCGTAGTGGCGGTGCTGGCGACGGCCTGGTGCGTGCGGGGGGTTATGGAGGTGGTCCAGCGGGAGAGGGCAGTACGCCGACGAGCACATCTGGTGTGCGGTCCGGCGAGGGAAGCCGCGAGGGGAGGCGTGGTGGCGGGGGAGCCACCGGGCCGGGGCCGCTGGTGGGCGGCCGGACGGAAGTGGGAGGCAGCGCTGGGGACGAGGCGGGTGCGGGAGGGCGCGGGCGTCGCTGGTTCCGGGGTGCTGGGGGTGTTGTTGATCGGTGGCCCGGTGGGGTGGGTGATGGGCGGTGCGGCTGCCTGGGGCACCTGGCGATGGCTGCGGCGGCAGGCCGATGCGGAGGACGCCCGGAGCGCGGCGGAGCGGGCCGCCGAGGCGCAGCTGCCGTTGGCCGCGGAGCTGATGGCCGCCTGCCTGGCGGCGGGTGCCGGCCCGGAACGAGCGGCGGAGGCCGTCGGGGGCTCGCTGGGAGGCACGTTGGGAGATCGGCTGGTGCGGGCCGCGACGGAGCTGCGCCTGGGTGCCGAACCGGCGCTGGTGTGGGGCCGGTTCGCGGAACGGCCGTGGGGAGTGCAGTTCGCCCGGTGCATGGAGCGGGCGGGGGTGGCCGGGGTGCCGGCGGTGGAGTCCGTGACCCGGCTGGCGGCCGAGCTGCGCGGCGGTCGGGCGCGGGCCGCCAGCAGCCGCGCGCGACGGGCGGCGGTGCTGGTCACCGGGCCCCTGGGGCTGTGCTTCCTGCCGGCGTTCCTGACGGTCGGTGTGGTGCCCGTACTGCTGGGGCTCGCACGGTCGCTGTGGTGAGCCTGCCGGAAGAACGCCGGAACCAGATCGGCAGCAGACGCCAGCGGGCCGACGGCAGATCAGCAGAAGAGCCGGCAGAAGAGTGGCAGAAGAGCCGGGTGTGAAGTGAGGAAGGACATGGCGGTGTTGGCGAAGATGCGGCGGCGGTTGCGGGAGAGGGCCCGGGCGGCACGGAGGGCATGCGGGGACAGGGGGATGAGTACGGCGGAGTACGCGATGGGCACGCTCGCGGCGGTCGCCTTGGCCGCGGTGCTCTACAAGGTCGTCAACAGCGGCCCGGTGGGTGCCGAGTTGCAGGGGCTCGTCGAGCGGGCACTCCGTGCGCCGTTCTGAGCGGACCGTGGCCGGTGACGTCGGCCCCGGAGACGTGGGCCGGGGCCCGGGTCGGGACGTGAGGCGGGGCGAACGGTTACGGAGGAGCGATCCGTGCGCGGGCTATGTGACCGCCGAGGCGGCCGTGGTGATTCCGGCACTGGTGCTGCTGGTGGCCGGGCTGCTGTGGGGGCTGATGGCCGCGGTGTCGCGAATCCAATGTGTGGACGCTGCACGAGCCGGGGCCCGGGCGGCGGCCCGGGGCGAGCCCGAGGGCGCCGTGGCGCGAGCTGTGCGGTCGGCGGGGCCGCCCGGTGCCCGGGTGGAGATGACGAGGGAGGGCGAACTGGTGAGGGTCGCGGTGCGGGCGAGAACGGTCGGCCCGGGACCGCTGACGGTGGAGCTGCGGTCGGAGGCGGTCGCCTTGGACGAGAGGAGGGCAGGGGGTGGCGAGGCTCCGTAGCGACCGGGGGTCGGCCTCGGTGTGGGCGGCGCTGAGCGTGGTGGTGCTGTGCGGAGTGTTCGCGGCGGTGCTGGGGTTCGGACAGGCGGTGTACGTACGGCACCGGGCGGGTGCCGTCGCCGATCTGGCGGCGCTCGCGGCAGCCGAGCGGGCGGCGGCGGGCCCCGCACGGGCCTGCGCGGCGGCGCGCCGGGTGGCGCGGGCACAGGATGCGCGGGTGGCCCGGTGCGCGGTCCGGGGAGAGGTCGCGGACCTGGACGCGGGGGTGCGCTGGGGTCCGTACAGCTCACGGGTCCGGTCCCGCGCGGGCCCGGCCGACGAACCGCGTGACGGTCCGCCCCAGCGGGGCGACGGCTCGGAAGGCGAGCTCGGGGACGGTTCGGCCGGGGTGGAGGAGGGACGTCAGGTGGCGGAGCGGAGAAGCTCGGTGAGGAGCCGGATGGCGCCGCGCTTGTGGAGTGGGTCGTTGGCGTTGCCGCACTTGGGCGACTGGATGCAGGAGGGGCAGCCCGCCTCGCACTCGCAGGCGGCGATGGCGTCACGGGTGGCGGTCAACCACGCGCGGGCGGTGTGGAAGGCCCGTTCGGCGAAGCCGGCCCCGCCGGGCTGGCCGTCGTAGACGAAGACGGTGGGAAGGAGGGTGTCGGGATGCAGGGCGATGGAGACACCGCCGATGTCCCAGCGGTCGCAGGTGGCGAACAACGGCAGCATGCCGATGGCGGCGTGCTCCGCGGCGTGCAGCGAGCCGGCGAGGATCTCCGGGTCGATCCGGGCGGCGTCGAGCTGGTCCTCGGTGACGGTCCACCACACGGCGCGGGTGCGCAGGGTGCGGGGCGGCAGGTCCAGCTTGGTCTCGCCGAGCACCTCTCCGGTGATCAGACGGCGGCGCAGATAGGAGACGACCTGGTTGGTGACCTCGACGGAGCCGAAGCACAGCCGGGCCTCGCCCCAGGGGACCTCGGCCTCCGTCTCCAGCACGGCGAGCGAGGTGGTGGCGCGGGCCATCGTGGTCCAGGGCGGGCTGGCTTCCTCGACGAGCGCGGCGCGGTCCTCGAGGTCGAGCTGTCGCACCACATAGGTACGGCCCTGGTGCAGATGGACCGCGCCCTCGTGGACGGTGGTGTGCGCGGCGCCGGCGTCGACGGTGCCCAGCAGTCGGCCCGTGCCGGCCTCCACCACCTGCACCGGCTTTCCGCCGCTGCCGCGGATGTCGGTCAGATCGGCGGCGCGCTCCTTGCGGGTCCAGTGCCAGCCGGAGCTGCGGCGGCGGAGCAGCTTGCGCTGTTCGAGCTTGCTCAGCAGCTGCGCGGTCTCGGGCCCGAAGAGGTCGAAGTCGGCCTCGGTGAGCGGGATCTCGGCTGCGGCTGCGCACAGGTGGGGAGCCAGGACATAGGGGTTGTGCGGGTCCAGGACGGTGGACTCGACGGGGGTGCGGAAGACGGAGTCGGGGTGGTGGACGAGATAGGTGTCCAGCGGTTCGTCCCGGGCGATCATGATGGCCAGCGCCCCCTGACCGGCCCGCCCGGCCCGGCCGGCCTGCTGCCAGAGGGAGGCGCGGGTGCCGGGATAACCGGTGATGAGGACGGCATCCAGCCCTGAGATGTCGATGCCGAGTTCCAGCGCGTTCGTGGCGGCGAGCCCCAGCAGCTCGCCGGTGTGCAGTGCCCGTTCCAGGGCACGCCGTTCCTCGGGCAGGTAGCCGCCGCGGTAGGCCGCGATCCGCGAGGACAGCCCACCTCGCCGACCACCCGCCGACACCACGCCGCCCGGGCCGGACCCTGCGGCCCCGTCCCCGCCCGGGCCGGACCCCGCGGCCCCGTCCCCGTCCGGCACCGCAGCGCCGACCTCGTCCGGCACCGTGGCGGCGACCTCGGCCGCCCCGGCCCCGCCGGCCCCGTCGGCCCCCGTCGGGGCATCCTCGGCGGTGCCGGGTCGGCGGGGGGCGGGGACGGCGGCCAGGCGGTCCTGTGCGATGAGGGAGATCAGCTCGGCACCGCGACGGGAGCGGACGAAGGCGACGGTGCGTACGCCCTGGGTGGCGAGGTCGGTGAGGAGCTCGGCGGCCTCGGCGGTGGCGGTGCGGCGGACGGGGGCGCCGCGCTCGCCCTCCAGCTCGGTCAGCGGCGGCTCCCACAGCGCGAAGACGGTCTCACCACGGGGGGAGGTGTCCTCGGTGATCTCGACGGGCCGTACCCCGGTGAGCCGGGCGGCCACCTCGCCCGGCGCGGCCGAGGTGGCGGAGGCGAGCAGGAAGACGGGCTCGGAGCCGTAGCGGGCACACAGTCGGCGCAGTCGGCGCAGCACCTGGTGCGACGTGGGAGCCGAAGACGCCGCGGTAGGTGTGGCACTCGTCGATGACGACGTAGCGCAGCGCGCGCAGGAAGGAGGACCAACGGCTGTGGCCGGGCAGCAGGCCGCGGTGGAGCATGTCGGGGTTGGTGAGCACGTAGTTGGCGTACAGCCGTACCCATTCGCGCTCTTCGACCGGTGTGTCCCCGTCGAAGACAGCGGCCCGTACCGCCGTGCCCAGGGGGGCGGCCAGATCGGTGACGGCGCGCCGCTGGTCGGCGGCGAGCGCCTTGGTGGGGGCGAGATAGAGCGAGGTGGCGCCGCGGCCGTTCGGGGCCTCCGAGCCGTCCAGCAGAGTGCTCAGTACGGGGACGAGGTAGGAGAGGGATTTCCCGGAGGCGGTGCCTGTGGCAATGATCACCGACTCGCCGTCCAGGGCGTGCGCGGCGGCGCGGGCCTGGTGCTCCCAGGGGCGGTCGATGCCCGCGTGTTGCACGGCATCGATCACTTCCGGACGGATCCGGTCGGGCCATTGCGCATGGCGACCGTTTCGCGGGGGCAAGTGCTCCGTATGGGTGACACGCCCGGCGCGGTCCGGCCCCCTGGTAAGACGAGCCAGCACATCCCGAGGGTCGCCGCTGGAGGCCGAGCGGCGGGGCTCGACTCGCGGGCGTACGCTCGCGGACCGGGTGTGCTGTTCGTTGGCCATCGGTACCGAGTGTGTCACTGGCGAGGCGGACAATGGCCGCAAGGCGTCGTCCTCGCCTGCTGGTAAGTGATTGAATGCCTCTGCGGCTGCCGATCCGTCCCCTGTCCTTTGGGGGTACCTCCCTCCGTCAGGGCAGGGGGAGGGAGAACCGAGGGGGCTGACCGCTCGATAGCAAGGTGCTGGAGGATCCGTGGACCTGTCCCTGTCGACCCGTACCGTCGGCGATCGCACGATCGTCGAGGTCGGTGGCGAGATTGATGTATACACCGCGCCCAAGCTGCGCGAGCAACTGGTCGAGCTCGTAAACGACGGCAGTTACCACCTCGTCGTGGACATGGAGGGCGTCGACTTCCTCGACTCCACCGGGCTCGGCGTGCTCGTCGGCGGGCTCAAGCGGGTGCGTGCCCACGAGGGCTCGCTGCGCCTGGTCTGCAACCAGGAGCGCATTCTCAAGATCTTCCGGATCACCGGTCTGACGAAGGTGTTCCCGATCCACTCCTCGGTCGACGAGGCCGTAGCGGCCACTGACTGATGTGCGGGCCGTCGGTCCGCCCCCGCGTGGGGTGGTCCGGCGGCTTGCCGGTTGACTGGTGGGCGGCCGTCGGGGTCGGGCTCCGAGCCCCGGACGGACCACACAGACACTCAGGGAAGACCGAGGGGGATGGCATGGCCACCGTTGAGCTGCTCTTCAGTGCGCTGCCGGAGCACGTCCGTACGGCGCGGCTGGTGGCCGCCGCCGTGGCGCGGCGGGCCGGGGTCGACGAAGCCGTGCTCGACGAGGTGCGGCTGGCCGTCGGCGAGGCGTGCACGCGTGCCGTGGGGCTGCACATGAGCCATGGCATCGGCAGCCCGGTGCGGGTGTCGCTCATCGAGGACGAGAAGAAGTTCTCGATCGAGGTGGGGGACGAGGCGCCGCACCGGCGTTTCACCCTGCCCGGCGGCACTCTGGGCGCCGGTGCCTCGGGGCCGCCGCAGGCCGGAGCCACGTCCGACGCCAAGGCAAAGGCCACGGCCAACGGGAACGGCAACGGTCCCGTCGGCGGGGGCGGCGGTCTGGTGGAGGCCGAGGGAGCGCTGATGCCCGGTGCGCGGGACGAGATCCCCGAGCCGGTACCCGAGGAGGACGAGGGCGACGGCGAGATGGGCCTCGCGGTGATCAGCGGGCTGGTGGACGACGTCGAGGTGACGACCGACGAGAACGGCGGCGTCATCCGGATGAGCTGGCCCACGACGGAGCCCGTCCTTCCCTGAATCCCCTGAGCCCCCTGAGCCCCCTGAGTCTTTAGTGCCGGGGGCGCCCCTTCGCCGCCCCCTGACCGGGCGCCCTACCCCACCCCGCCGGCAGAAGCGCCGGACTGCTGGCCCGGGACCGCAAGCCCGGGACCGCAAGCCCGGGACCGCAAACCCCGGATCGCGAGCTCCGCATCGCAAGCCCCGGCCCATAGGCGCCGGGTCTACCGTGACGTCCCTGTGCCCCTTACCGGGGCCCCTGTGCCCCTTACCGGGGCCCCTGTGCCCCGTACCGGGGCCGTAGGTGGGCCATGTCCTCGTCCCGGGCCCCGGAGTCCCGGAGCTCCGCAAGCGCGCCCCGAAGCGGGAGGGCCGCAACTCGGGACAGTCTGTGCCGGGCCGAAGCACGTCCTCCCCGGAACTCCCCCTGAAACTCCACATCCTCACCCGTCATACCCCGCCACATCGAGGCGAGCCCTGGGCGGGGTTCTGGATCTTCGGTCACCCCTTCGCGTGCTTTTCCGCGATCTTCATTTCCGATCTTCGTAAGACCTCGTTCGGTATTTCTGACCAGCACCTAAACCAGTCGTACCGGATTTCTTCGTTCACTCGATAGATCGTTTTCCCGGGGTCAGTTGAATTTGCACATTCCCTCGTGCGAGCGAATTACCCGCTTCCCGTACGGCTGATCTTCGCCGATCCCGGCGAATTCTCGCTGCTGCGCTCTGTTTTGATCTAGTGGCGCTCCCTACAATCCGTCCACATCTTTGCAGCAGGACGCCTGAGCGTGCTTGCGCGCGCCCATGTGCCAAACGTCAAGGAGGACGAATGGCGGGGCATCTCAGCCCACTTCACCACCCCCAGCACCTCGCGGACGCCGCAGAACTGACCAGTGGCAACCGGGGACTCGCGATCGTGATCGCGGTTGTCGCGCTCGCAGCGCTCGGCGTCGCCATGGTGTTGGTACGACAAGTGCTCGCCGCGGGCGAAGGCACCGACAGCATGAAGAAGATCGCTGCCGCCGTTCAGGAAGGCGCGAACGCCTACCTGGCGCGGCAGTTGCGCACCCTCGGCGTATTCGCGGTGGTTGTCTTCTTCCTGCTCATGCTGTTGCCGGCCGATGATATGGAACAGCGGATCGGCCGTTCGTTGTTCTTCCTGGTCGGGGCGGGTTTCTCAGCGGCCACCGGTTATATCGGCATGTGGCTCGCGGTACGCAGCAATGTGCGTGTGGCTGCTGCTGCGCGTGAGGCGACCCCGGCGCCGGGTGCGGCGGAACCGTCCGGTGATCTCACCGCCGTTTCCCACAAAGCGATGAAGATCGCTTTTCGTACCGGTGGTGTCGTCGGAATGTTCACCGTCGGGCTCGGCCTGCTCGGTGCCGCGTGCGTGGTGCTCGTCTACGCGGCCGACGCACCGAAGGTGCTGGAGGGCTTCGGTCTCGGTGCCGCGTTGATCGCGATGTTCATGCGAGTCGGCGGCGGCATCTTCACCAAGGCCGCCGATGTCGGCGCCGACCTCGTGGGCAAGGTCGAACAGGGGATTCCCGAGGACGACCCGCGCAACGCCGCCACCATCGCGGACAACGTCGGCGACAACGTCGGTGACTGCGCCGGTATGGCGGCCGACCTGTTCGAGTCGTACGCGGTGACGCTGGTGGCCGCGCTCATCCTGGGCACGGCCGTCTTCGGCAACGAGGGATTGATCTTCCCGCTGATCGTTCCCGCCATCGGGGTGATCACCGCCATGATCGGGGTGTTCGCCGTGGCGCCGCGCCGCACCGACCGCAGCGGGATGACGGCGATCAACCGCGGCTTCTTCATCTCGGCCGTGATCTCGCTGGTGCTGGTGGCCATCGCCGCGTTCGCGTACCTGCCCTCCAGCTACGCGGACCTCAAGGGCGTCTCCGGTGACGACGCGCAGGAGATCCTCGGACACAGCGGTGATCCGCGCGTCCTGGCCATCGTGGCCGTCGCCATCGGCATCGTGCTCGCCGCCGTGATCCAGCAGCTGACCGGCTACTTCACCGAGACCTCCCGCAAGCCCGTACGGGACATCGGCAGGACCTCGCTGACGGGGCCGGCGACCGTCGTGCTGTCCGGCATCTCGCTGGGCCTGGAGTCGGCCGTCTACACGGCCCTGCTGATCGGCCTGAGCGTCTACGGAGCCTTCCTGCTGGGCGGCGGCACCGTGATGCTGGCGCTGTTCGCCGTCGCGCTGGCCGGCACCGGGCTGCTGACCACCGTCGGCGTGATCGTCGCGATGGACACCTTCGGTCCGGTCTCCGACAACGCGCAGGGCATCGCCGAGATGTCCGGCGACGTCGAGGGCGCGGGCGCGCAGGTGCTCACCGACCTGGACGCGGTGGGCAACACCACCAAGGCGATCACCAAGGGCATCGCCATCGCCACGGCCGTGCTCGCCGCCGCCGCGCTCTTCGGGTCGTACCGCACCGAGTTGGCGCACGCGCTGGCCGACGCGGACCAGGAAGCGGGCAAGATGCTGGAGCTGGTGGACATCGCACAGCCCAGCACGCTCGTCGGGCTGATGTTCGGGGCCGCGGTGGTCTTCCTCTTCTCGGGGCTGGCCATCAACGCCGTCTCCCGCTCGGCCGGTTCGGTCGTCTACGAGGTGCGGCGGCAGTTCCGGGAGCGCCCCGGCATCATGGACTACTCCGAGAAGCCGGAGTACGGCCGGGTCGTGGACATCTGCACCAAGGACGCGCTGCGCGAGCTGACGACGCCGGGGCTGCTGGCCGTGATGGCGCCGATCCTGGTCGGCTTCACCTTCGGGGTGGGCGCGCTGGCGGCGTTCCTGGCGGGCGCGATCGGCGCCGGCACCCTGATGGCCGTCTTCCTCGCGAACTCGGGCGGCGCCTGGGACAACGCGAAGAAGCTGGTGGAGGACGGCCACCACGGAGGCAAGGGCAGCGAGGCCCACGAGGCCACGATCATCGGCGACACGGTCGGCGACCCGTTCAAGGACACCGCGGGCCCGGCGATCAACCCGCTGCTGAAGGTGATGAACCTGGTGGCCCTGCTGATCGCGCCCGCCGTGGTGCAGTTCAGCTACGGCCAGGACAAGAGCGTGGGCGTGCGGGTGGTGGTCTCGATGGTGGCCGTGGCGGTCATCGTCGGCGCCGTCTACATCTCCAAGCGCCGGGGTGTCGCCGTGACGGAGGAGAGCCCGGCCGAGCGGACGATCAAGCCGCCTCAGCCTCCGGCCGATCCGGCGGACCCGGTGGATCCGGTGGCTGCCTCCTAGCCACCTGACGGCGTCACCTGACGGCCGCTCACACCGATGGGCCGGCACGGCGACAGCTCGTGGCGGCAGCCGTACGCGGCAGCCGTACGCGGCAGTCGCACAGCGGCAGTCACGTAGGAAAAGTCACACGGCGAAAGCCGCACAGCGGAAGTCGCACAGCGAAAGCCGCACAACGAGAATCGCACAACGAAAGTGGCACAGCGTAAGTCAACCGGTGGGCGGGCGGGGCGTTTTGACGTCCCGCCCGCCGCTGTGTGTGCCCGGCTCGCTCCCGTCGGATGCTCCGCGTGCCCCCGTCGGGTATCGAAGAATGTCTGCAATGTCGCACCACGCTGTTGGTGCAAATGGCTGCAATAGTAGACATAGGGTTCTTCCGGCTCGCCGCCACTCCCTCCCTGGCGTGTATGTTCCGGGCCGAACAGCCATGGAAGGGACCGATCCGGTGAACAAGAAGCTCGCGGCGGCGCTGTCCAGCGGTGCGGCGCTCGTGCTCGCGCTGACTGGTTGCAGCGACGACAGTGGCAAGACGGACGACTGGGCCAAGCAGGTCTGCGACGACCTCCAGCCCCAGCTCAACAAGATCGATCAGGCCAATGCCTCGATCGCGGAGGCCTCACAGGCGAGCAAGCCGCCCGAGGAGGTCAAGAAGGCCGACGCCGCCGGATTCCAGAAGGTCTCCGACGCCTACAAGGCGATGGCACGTGCGGTCAAGAAGGCGGGCGCTCCGCCCGTGGACGACGGCGAGAAGCTCCAGAAGGACGCCGTCAAGGAGCTGAACCGCATCTCCGGCGAGTACCAGGAACTCAAGGTCGCCGCCGAGAAGCTGCCCACGGGCGACAAGTTCGACGAGGGCCTCGACAAGCTGGCGGCCAAACTCAAGTCCCTGGGGCAGAGCGGCGACAAGGCGCTGCAGCGGCTCCAGAAGGGCGAGGTCGGCAAGGCGATGGCCAAGCAGGAGAGCTGCAAGAAGACGGGCGTCACCAAGGACGGGTCCTGAGGACGCGGTCACCCACGCCGTCGAATCCCTGCCTCGTCGAACCCCACGCCGTCGAAGGCTTCTACGTCGTCGAAGGCCCCACAGGCCGTCGAAGGCGTCCTGATGCCCATGAAGGCGCGATCCCCCATGCCCCCGAAGGCAAGGCGGCCCGGGAGCGAAGGAGAATGGCGCGGGTGAGCACTGACGCACTTCCCGAGCCCACGACCGAGAGCACCCGCCGACTGCGGGAGGCGCTGACCGCGGCCGGTTTCACCGCCGACGGCCTCCTCGACGTACTGGGCGCCTCCGCCTACGCGGCGCTCGCCCGTGGTGAGACCGTCCCGGCGCTGCGCGCCACCCGCGGCGGGGGCCCGTTGGAGACGCTGACGCGGCTCTTCCTGCTGCAGCAGGCGGTGCCGTACGGCAGCGCGCGGGCCGTGCTGCCCGTCGACGAGGCGCTGTCCGATCGCTGGCTGGAACGGGCGCCGGGTGCGGACCCGTTCCAGGGCGACGCCGCGGCCGCCGCCGACGGAGCGACCAGCACCCCCGCGGCCGCCGGCACCCCCGCGGCCGCCGGCACCCCCGCCGCCGTACGCGCCACCGTCGATGTGCGCCCCTACAGCGGCCCGGGGGGCGAGGACTGGTGGGTCGTCAGCGACCGGGGATGCGCGGTCGGCGGTGCCGGCGGCGTGGGCGGTCCGCGCGAGGCCGGTGAGGGGAGCCCAGGCCAGGACGTCGTACTCGGCGTCGGGGGCGCTTCCACGACCCTTGCCGGGCTGATGGTCCCCACTCCTGTCGCTCGCGCGCTCGACCTCGGCACCGGGTCGGGGATCCAGGCGCTGCACGCCAGTCGTTTCGCGACGCACGTCACCGCCACGGACGTCAATGCGCGCGCGCTGCGGTTCGCGCGCCTGACCCTGGCGCTGTCGGGTGCCCCGGAACCGGAGTTGCGGGAGGGCTCGCTGTTCGAGCCGGTGGCGGACGAGGAACCGTACGATCTGATCGTCTCCAACCCGCCCTTCGTGATCTCCCCGGGCGCCCGGCTCACCTATCGGGACGGTGGCATGGCGGGGGACGACATGTGCCGCACCCTCGTCCAGCAGGCGGCCCGCCAGCTGGCCCCGGGCGGCTACTGCCAGCTGCTGGCCAACTGGGAGCACCAGGAGGGTGCGGACTGGCGCGAGCGCGTCTGCGGATGGGTGCCGCCCGGGTGCGACGCGTGGATCGTCCAGCGGGAGGTCCAGGACGTCACCCAGTACGCGGAGCTGTGGCTGCGCGACGCGGGGGACCACCAGGGCGACCCGGCCGCGTACGCGGCGCGCTACGACGCCTGGCTGGAGGAGTTCGCGGCGCGGGGCACCACGGCCGTCGGTTTCGGCTGGGTCGTGCTGCGGCGCTCGGACGCCGAGCGCCCCTCGGTGCTCGCCGAGGAGTGGCCGCACCCGGTCGAGCAGCCTCTCGGCGAGGTGATCCGGGACCACTTCGAGCGGCAGGACTTTCTGCGCCGTACGCACGACGGGGCGCTGCTGGAGCACCGCTTCGTGCTCGCGGACGAGGTGGTGCAGGAACAGGTGGGAGCGCCGGGCGCGGAGGACCCCGAGTACGTGGTGCTGCGGCAGAACCGCGGGATGCGGCGGGCGACGACGGTGGACACGGTCGGTGCCGGGTTCGCCGGGGTGTGCGACGGGACGCTGAGCGCGGGGCGGATCCTGGACGCCATCGGCCAGTTGCTCGGCGAGGACCCGGCCGAGCTGCGGGCGCGGACGCCGGAGTCGATCAGGCTCCTGGTCGAGCAGGGGTTCCTGTCGCCGGTGCTGGACTGACGGCGGCCGTACCGCGGTACGGGTCAGAGCAGATTGCGGGCCACCGTCCAGGCGACGGCCGCACTCAGTACGGCCACTTTGCCGCGGGTGGTCATACGGGGCGCGTAGCGGCGTCCGCGCAGCCCTTCGTAGAGCCAGCGCCCCGACAGATAGCAGGCGACGGGCAGGCCGACCGTGAGCAGTGCGGCGTTGTCGTGCAGGGCGGCCGCCAGGTCGCCGTGCATCAGGTCGTAGGCCATACGCGTGCCCCCGCAGGCCGGGCAGAGCAGCCCGGTGGCCCAGTTGAAGGGGCAGCGCGGCAGCCAGGCGCCGGACTCGTGGGGGTTGGTGCCCCACAGGTAGCAGGCGCCCGCCAGGCCCGCCGCCGCCGTGGCGAGCGGCGGGGCGGCCGGGTGGGAGAGGGCGGCGCGGAGTCGGCCCACGGCAGCAGGGACGTTGGTTATCGCCATGTGGCCAGTGCCTCCCCTCGTGTCGCGTCGCCCTCCCCCGGGGCGTGCGAAGCCTCAGCCACGCAGAATACGGCCCTGGGCGTCGGTGCGGCTGTCGCTGGTCAGGAACATGATTCCGTCGACCAGCGCCCAGATGCCCATCCCACCGCAGGTGAACAGCTGGGCTATGCCCATGCCGATGTGACCGGTGTAGAAGCGGCCGATGCCCAGACCGCCGATGAACAGCTGGAGCACACCGGCGACGATCTTGGACTTGTCGGAGAGCGGACGCCCGTACGGGTCGTAACCGTACGGCGCGTTCGGATCTCCGGTGTACTGGCCGGGAGGGACGGCGCCCATCGGCTGCTGCTGCGGGTAGCCGTAGCCCGGCTGGCCGGGCTGCTGCTGGCTGTACGGGTTCTGGCCCGGCTGCTGCGGGTAACCGTAGCCGGGCTGATTCGGGTCGGACACAAGACCTCCGAGGTCGAGCGGTACCTGGTGATGTGCCCCCGACATGTTGCCAGAGCCTTCCGGCGGCGGGACGGCTGGTTGTCGGGTTACCGTTCGAGTGGCGTTGCGGACTTTTCCCGTTTGACATGGGGGCGGGAGGTACCGTCACACTCCGCAGCGATAGCAATGCAGCGATATTGATACCGACTCATACCGAACCTGATACCGAACCCGATACCGACCGGAGAGAAGAGCAGAAGTTGTCCCCGACCCACGAGACAGCAAATGGGGGGCGCCGACTTGTGATCGTCGAGTCGCCTGCCAAGGCCAAGACGATCAAGGGCTATCTCGGCCCCGGCTACGTTGTCGAGGCCAGTGTCGGGCACATCCGCGACCTCCCGGGCGGTGCGGCCGAGGTTCCCGCGAAGTACAAGGGCGAGCCCTGGGCCCGCCTCGGCGTCAATGTCGACCACGATTTCGAGCCGCTGTACGTCGTCAACAGCGACAAGAAGGACCAGGTCAAGAAGCTCAAGGAGCTGCTGGCCGAATCCGACGAGCTGCTGCTGGCCACTGACGAGGACCGCGAGGGCGAGGCCATCGCCTGGCATCTGCAAGAGGTGCTCAAGCCCAAGGTCCCGGTCAAGCGGATGGTCTTCCACGAGATCACCAAGGACGCCATCCAAAACGCCGTCCGTAACCCTCGCGACCTCAACCAGCGGCTGGTCGACGCACAGGAGACCCGCCGCATCCTCGACCGGCTGTACGGGTACGAGGTCTCACCCGTGCTGTGGAAGAAGGTCATGCCGCGGCTGTCGGCGGGCCGGGTGCAGTCCGTGGCCACCCGGCTGGTCGTGGAGCGGGAGCGCGAGCGCATGGCGTTCCGCTCCGCCGAGTACTGGGACCTGACCGGCACGTTCGCGACGGGGCACGCGGGGGATGCCTCGGCGGGAACGGGTGCCGCGGGAGACCCGGGTACGTTCGGCGCCCGGCTGACGACGGTGGACGGCCGCCGCGTCGCACAGGGCCGCGACTTCGGCTCCGACGGGCAGCTCAAGGACCCGTCCGCGGTGCTCCACCTGGACGAGGAGGGCGCCCGCGGCCTGGCCGCCGCGCTGGAGGACACCGACTTCGCGGTCCGCTCCGTCGAGTCCAAGCCCTACCGCCGCTCCCCGTACGCGCCCTTCCGTACGACCACCCTCCAGCAGGAGGCGAGCCGCAAGCTCGGGTTCGGCGCCAAGTCCACCATGCAGGTGGCGCAGAAGCTGTACGAGAACGGCTTCATCACCTATATGCGTACGGACTCCACGACGCTCTCCGACACCGCCGTGTCCGCGGCCCGCGCCCAGGTGACCCAGCTCTACGGCGCCGACTACCTGCCGGACAAGCCGCGCACCTACGCCGGCAAGGTCAAGAACGCGCAGGAGGCGCACGAGGCGATCCGCCCCTCCGGCGACCGCTTCCGTACGCCCGCCGAGACGGGGCTGACCGGCGACCAGTTCAGGCTCTACGAGCTGATCTGGAAGCGGACCGTCGCCTCGCAGATGAAGGACGCCGTGGGCCAGTCGGTGACGGTGAAGGTCGGCGGTCGCTCCGCCGACGGCCGGGACGCCGAGTTCAGCGCCACCGGCAAGATCATCACTTTCCACGGCTTCCTCAAGGCCTACGTGGAAGGCGCCGACGACCCCAACGCGGAGCTCGACGACCGCGAGCGGCGGCTGCCCCAGGTCGCCGAGGGCGACCCGCTGCGCGCCGCGGAGATGTCCGTCGACGGCCACGCCACCAAGCCGCCGGCCCGCTATACCGAGGCCACGCTGGTCAAGGAGCTGGAAGAGCGGGAGATCGGGCGTCCGTCCACCTACGCCTCCATCATCAGCACCATCCTGGACCGGCGCTACGTCTTCAAGAAGGGCACCGCGCTGGTGCCGTCCTTCCTGAGCTTCGCCGTGGTCGGGCTGCTGGAGAAGCACTTCGGCCGGCTCGTCGACTACGACTTCACCGCCAAGATGGAGGACGACCTCGACCGCATCGCGGCGGGCAGCGCCGAGGCCGTGCCGTGGCTGCGGCGCTTCTACTTCGGCGAGGGCGGCGAGTCCGCGACCGGTGAGGCCGCGGCAGCGGGCAACGGCGACGGCGACCACCTCGGCGGGCTCAAGGAGCTCGTCTCCGACCTCGGCGCGATCGACGCCAAGGGCGTCTCCTCCTTCCCCGTCGGCGAAGGCATCACCCTGCGTGTCGGCCGCTACGGTCCGTATGTGGAGGGGCCCAGCGAGAAGGAGGGCGAGCCGGGCCGGCGCGCGGACGTCCCCGACGACCTGCCCCCGGACGAGCTGACGGTCGACTACGCCAAGGAACTGCTGGACAAGCCCAGCGGCGACTTCGAACTGGGAACCGACCCGGAGTCCGGCCGCCCGATCGTCGCGCGGGACGGGCGGTACGGGCCGTACGTCACCGAGGTGCTGCCCGAGGGCACGCCGAAGACGGGCAAGAACGCGGTCAAGCCGCGGACCGCCTCCCTGTTCCGCTCGATGTCGCTGGACACCGTCACGCTGCAGGACGCGCTCAAGCTGCTGTCGCTGCCGCGTGTCGTCGGCGTCGACCCCGAGTCCGGCAACGAGATCACCGCTCAGAACGGGCGCTACGGGCCCTATCTGAAGAAGGGCACCGACTCGCGCTCGCTGGAGAGCGAGGAACAGATCTTCAACATCACGCTGGACGAGGCGCTGGAGATCTACTCCAAGCCGAAGCAGCGCGGCCGTGCTGCGGCCAAGCCGCCGCTCAAGGAGCTGGGGAACGATCCGGAGACGGAGCGCCCCGTGGTGGTCAAGGACGGCCGTTTCGGTCCGTATGTGACGGACGGCGAGACGAACGCGACGCTGCGGCGGGACGACGACGTCGAGACGATCACCCCGGAGCGGGGCTTCGAGCTGCTGGCCGACAAGCGGGCGAAGGGCCCCGCGAAGAAGAAGACCGCAGCCAAGAAGACCACCGCGAAGAAGACCACCGCGAAGAAGACGGCCAGCAAGAAGACGGCTGCGAAGAAGACCGCGGCGAAGAAAACCACGGCGACGAAGACGGCGGCCAAGAAGACGGCTGCGAAGAAGACGGCCACCAAGAAGACGGCCACCAAGAAGACCGCCACCAAGAAGTCGGCCGCCGAGTAGTCGGCCGCCGAGAAGTCCGCTTCTTCGGAGAACACTTCACAGGAGTGACCCCGAAGGCGCCGCTGAGCAGCGGCGCGCATACAGATGTTCGGGTACGGAGCCGGGGTGTCGGTCGCTCCCTATACGCTGGCGGGATGAAGTCTTCGCCCCCAACTGCCCCGGACGACGCCCTCGCCGCGGAATCCCGAGAGGGTGCCGTGACCGCGTTGCTGCGTTTCCCCCCGCTGCGGCGGCTGTGGACCGCGCAGTTCACCAGTGGGATCGGCGACATGCTTGGTCTCCTGGTGCTGCTGTTGCTGGCGATGCAGGCGGCAGCCGTGCGTGGCGTGGCGGGGGACCCGGTGTTCGGCGGCGGGTACCGCGGGATGGCACTCGTCGTGGCCGCCGTCTTCGGCTTGCGGCTGCTGTCCACGCTGCTGTTCGGCGCCGTTCTGCTGGGTCCGATCTCCGCGCTGGTCAGCGGTGCCCAGGAGAGCGGCAAGAACGCGAAGGACGAGAAGACCCCGGAGAGCGCACAGAGTGCTCAAGCCCCGGAGAGCGCACAGAGCGCTCGCAGCGGGAGCGGGAGCGGGACCGGTGAAAAGGCCGCAGCGAGCGAGAGCGGCAGCGGGAAGAAGGTCCTCGACCGGCGCTGGACGCTGTTCGGAGCCGACGCGCTGCGCGCGCTCGCGCTGATCGTCGCCCCGCTGTGGATCGACTGGACGCCCGGCAGCGCGTTCTTCGTACTCCTCGCCTCCGTCTTCGTGGCGGGCGCGGCCGAGCGGATCTCCACCGTCACCAGGGACAGCGCGGCCCCCGCACTGCTGCCGGCCACGCCGCCCGAGGGCGCCGCCGTACGGCCGCTGCCGGACCACCACGAGGCGCTGCGCCGACTGTGGCTGCGGTCGGGCTTCGTCGCGCTGCCGATCGCGGCCGCCGGACTCGTCGTCGTCACGCTGATCAGCAACCTGTTCGGTACGGGTATCGACTGGTTCGGCTCGCACCAGGCCGCCCTCGCCTCGTACGTGGCGGCCGGGCTCTTCGCGGCCGCCGCCGCCATCGTCTACTTCCTCGAACTGCCGGACGGGCGGACCCCGCGCCCCCGCTCCCCGCTGGAGGGGCTGCGCAGGCCCAGGACGACCGAGGGCGGACCGGACAAGGGCCGCACCGGAGCCGTACCGCTTCTCGTCGCCGCGGGCGGGGCGATCGGCGGCGCCGTCGCGGCGGCTGTCGCGCTCGCTCCGCTGCACGCCGCCGACCTCGGCGGTGGCCCCGTCGCCTTCGGACTGCTGGCGCTGATGCTGACCGGCGGCACCGTCGCGGGCATCCGGATGGCGCCGTACACGGTGCCGTCGCTCTCCCGGCGCCGGCTCCTCGCACTCACCATCGGGCTGACCGGCATCGTGCTGCTGGCGGCCGGACTCGTTCCCGACACCGCGACCGTCATCGGGCTGGCACTGCTGGCCGGGCTGGGTGGCGGCATCGCGGCGAACACCCTGCACACCCTGCTCGATCAGGAGACCGAGGAGTTCCGTCGCGTCCGTACGACCGAGCACCTGCAGGCGGTGGTACGGCTGTCGCTGGCGGTGAGCGCGATCGTGGCGCCCGTGGTGGCCGCGCTGATCGGGCCGCACCGGGTGGAGAACGGCTCGTTCGTCTTCGACCACGGCGGCGCCTCGTTCACGCTGATGCTGGTGGGCGCGCTGCTGCTGCCCGTCGGCGCGATCCTGCTCGGCCGCACCGACGACCGGCAGGGCGTACCGCTGCGGCGGGACCTGCTGGAGGCGTTCGGCGGCGGCCCGCTGCGGCAGGCACCTGCCAAGAACGGCTTCTTCCTGGTGCTGGAGGGCGGCGACGGCGCGGGCAAGACCACACAGGTGGAGGCGCTGGCCGAGTGGATCAGGGCCAAGGGGCACGAGGTCGTCGTCACCAAGGAGCCCGGCTCCACACCGGTGGGCAAGCGGCTGCGCTCCATCCTGCTGGACGTCTCCTCGGCCGGGCTCTCGCACCGCGCGGAGGCACTGCTGTACGCCGCGGACCGCGCCGAGCACGTGGACACGGTGGTCCGCCCGGCGCTGGAGCGCGGGGCCGTGGTGATCTCCGACCGGTACGTCGACTCCTCCGTCGCCTACCAGGGCGCCGGACGCGACCTGTCCCCGAGCGAGATCGCCCGTATCAACCGCTGGGCGACCGAGGGACTGGTGCCGCATCTGACCGTGCTGCTCGACGTACCGCCCGAGACGGCGCGTGAACGGTTCACCGAGGCGCCGGACCGACTGGAATCCGAGCCGGCCGAGTTCCACCAGCGGGTGCGCGCCGGATTCCTCACCCTCGCCGCCGCCGACCCGGCCCGCTATCTGGTCGTCGACGCCGCGCAGGAGCCGCAGACCGTCACCACGGCCGTCCGGCACCGCCTCGACCAGGTGCTTCCGCTCTCCGAGGCCGAGAAGAAGGCCCAGGAAGAGGCTCGTAAGCGGGCCGAGGAGGAAGCGCGCAAGCGGGCCGAGGAAGAGGCCCGCCGCAAGGCGGAGGAAGAGCGCAAGGAGCGCGAGCGCAAGGAACAACTGGAAAAGCTCCGCCGCGAGGAGGAGGAGCGCAAGCGCCGCGAGGCCGAGTTGGCGCGCCAGTTGGAAGAGGCCCGGCGCGCCGAGGAGGCCCGTAAGCGGGCCGAGGAAGCCCGCCGGATCGCCGAGGAGGAGCGCGAGCGCCGCGAGGCCGAGCAGCGCGCTTACGAGGAGGAGCAGGAGCGGCTGCGCAAGCGTGCCGAGGAGGAGAAGCGGCTGCGGGCCGAGGCCGAGGAGCGCCGTCGGGAACGGCAGCGCAAGGCCGAGGAAGCGCTGCTGAAGGCCGAGCAGGCGCGGGCGGCGGCTGCCGCGGAGGCGGCGGCCAAGGCCGAGGCGGAAGCGGCGGCCAAGGCCGAGGCGGAGGCGGAGGCTGCCGAGCGGGCGCAGCGGGAGACGGCGGAGGCTGCGGAAGCAGCGGAGGCCGCGAAGGCTGCGCAGGCGTCGAAGGCAACGAAGGCAACGAAGGCTGCCGGGGCCGCGAAGGCTGCTGGGGCCGCGAAGGCTGCGGAGGCTGCCCAGGCTGCGGAGCTCGCTGAGGCGGCGGAGGGGGCGGAGCCTCCCGAGGCCGGAGCTGCGGCCGAGGAGGCCGCACCCTCGCCCGACGGGTCGGAGGCCGACACGGCGCAGATCCCCCAGGTCCGTCCGCAGGACGAGAAGGCCGCCGGACCGGACGCGGAGGACACCACCCAGTTGCCGCGCCCCGAGGTGGCGTCGCCCGAGGACGAGACGACGGTGCTGCCGCGCGTCTCCGAGGCGGACGACACCCGCGAGACGGCGGTTCTCCCACAGGTGCCCGAGTCCGCCTCCGATCCCGACGACCGCACGCGCGAACTGCCGCAGGTCGAGGAGACGGAGCGGCGCCCTCGCCCCTCCTGGGCGGAGGACCCGCTCGACGACGCGCCCACCCTCGCGGACAAGCTGCTGGGCCCGCGCGAGGACGACGGCGACGGCGGCGAGGACCACCGACGCCGATAGAGCGCTGACGGTCCGGCCAGGCGCCACAGCACCTGGCCGGACCACCTGCACCACCTGCACCACCTGTCACCGGTGCCCGGTGTGCGCCACACGGCACCATCACCGGCCCGTCCCGGGCTGTCACCGGTATCCGCGACAATGGCTCCATGGCGGTGTGGGACGACCTGGTGGGTCAGGACAGGGCAGCGCAGCAGCTCATCGCTGCCGCGCGCGATGCCGACGCGTATGTGACGGCGGAGGCCGAGGCGCACGGCTCCGCCGACCTCTCCGGCTCCTCGATGACCCACGCCTGGCTCTTCACGGGCCCGCCCGGCGCCGGCCGGGAGCACGCGGCCCGCGCGTTCGCGGCGGCGCTCCAGTGCGTGAGTCCGGACCGGGCGCTGGGCGGCAGCCCGGGGTGCGGCTTCTGCGAGGGGTGTCATACGACGATGGTCGGCACCCACGCGGATGTGGAGGTCGTCCGCACGGACCTGCTGTCCATCGGCGTGAAGGAGACGCGCGCGCTGGTGCGCGGGGCGCAGATGTCGCCGTCGGGCGGGCGCTGGCAGGTGATCGTCCTGGAGGACGCCGACCGGCTGACGGAGGGCGCGGGGAACGTGCTGCTGAAGGCTGTCGAGGAGCCCGCGTCGCGTACGGTGTGGCTGCTGTGCGCGCCGTCGACGGAGGACGTGCTGCCGACGATCCGGTCGCGCTGTCGGCACCTGGCGCTGCGTACGCCTCCGGTGGACGCCGTGGCGGACCTGCTGGTGCGGCGGGACGGGATCGAGCCGGAGATGGCCGCGTTCGCGGCGCGGGCCACGCAGGGGCACATCGACCGGGCGCTGCGGCTGGCGACGGACGAACGGGCCCGTGCCAGACGGCAGGCGGTGCTCAAGCTGCCGACGCGGGTCGACGATGTCGGCAGCGCCCTCCGTGCGGCGCAGGAGCTGATCGACGCCGCGACGGAGGACGCCAAGCAGGTGGCCGAGGAGCTGGACGCCAAGGAGACCGAGAATCTGAGGGCAGCCCTCGGCGCGACGGAGGGCAAGCGGCTGCCACGCGGTACGGCGGGTGCGATGAAGGAGCTGGAGGACAAGCAGAAGCGCCGGTCCACCCGCACCCAGCGCGACTCGCTGGAGTTGGCCCTGTCGGACCTGACGGCCTACTACCGTGACGTGCTGGCCCGCCAGTTGGGCTCGGCCGTCGCCCTGTCGCACGACGAGGCGGCCGGCCCGATCGGGCAACTGGCCGCGACCTCGCGTCCGGAGCAGACGCTGCGCCGTATCGAGGCGGTGCTGGACTGCCGCCGGGCGCTGGACCGCAACGTCGCCCCGCTGCTGGCGGTGGAGGCGATGACGATGGCGCTGCGCGCGGGCTGACGCGCCACAGCGCCCCCCGCGGGCGACGGGCCGATGTCCGGCTGGGTACGCTCCCAGCACGTGCAGGACGGCGGAGGGATGCCCCATGAGTCAGTCACACGCCTCCCGTATCCGCTACGGGGGCGCGTCCCGGGTCCGCCACGGGAGCGCGGCGGTGCTCACGGCCACGGCCCTGCTGCTTGCCGGCTGCTCGAACGGGGATTCGTCCGGAGAGCCGGAGACCGACCCCTCCGCGAAGGGCACCCACGCGGGCGCCGACGCACCTCCGCTCAAGCCGCTGCCCGCGAAGATCCCCGACGATCTGCGCCCCTTCTACGACCAGAAGCTGTCGTGGCACAGCTGCGGCCCGGCCGAGTTCGAGTGCGCGACGCTGCGGGTGCCGCTGGACTACGACAAGCCGGGCGACGACCTCAAGGACGCCGCCGAGACCGTGGGCCTGGCGGTGACCCGCACCAAACCGCAGGACGGAAAGGGCAAGCCCGCGGGCGGTTCGCTGCACGTCAACCCGGGCGGTCCGGGCGGCTCGGCGATCGAGTACGTGCAGCAGTCGGCGGCCCTCGCGTATCCACCGCAGGTGCGGGAGCACTACTCGCTGGTCGGCATGGACCCGCGCGGGGTCGGCCGCAGCGAGCCCGTCGCATGCCTGAGCGACAAGCAGATGGACGCGTACACGCGGGTCGACCAGACACCGGACGACGCGAAGGAGACCGACGCGCTCACCGCCGCGTACGGGCGCTTCGCCGAGGGCTGCGAGAAGCGCACCGGCAAGCTCCTCGGCCATGTCTCGACGACCGAGGCGGCACGCGACATGGACGTACTCCGTGCGGCGCTCGGCGACAAGAAGCTCAACTACGTCGGCGCCTCCTACGGCACCTACCTGGGGGCCACCTACGCGGGCCTGTTCCCGCAGCGCTCCGGCCGGCTCGTCCTGGACGGCGCCATGGACCCCTCCCTCTCAGCGCGCCGGGTCAACCGGGAGCAGACGGCGGGCTTCGAGACGGCGTTCAAGGCGTTCGCGCGCGACTGCGTCGCCATGTCCGACTGCCCCCTTGGCACGGACGGCGTCAAGGAGGCCGGCAAGAACCTCAGCGCCCTCTTGGCGCGGGTGGACCGCAAGCCCCTCAAGACCGACGACCCCTCGCGCACCCTCACCGAGTCGCTGGCCACCACGGGCGTGATCCGCGCCATGTACGACGAGGGCTCCTGGCCCGGCCTGCGCGAGGCGCTGACGGCGGCCAAGAAGGGCGACGGGGCACCCCTGCTGGCGCTCTCCGACGACTACTACGAGCGCGGCCCGGACGGCTCGTACAGCAACATCATGTACGCCAACCCGGCCGTGAACTGCATCGATCTTCCCCCCGCCTTCTCCGGCGCCGCCGAGGCCCGCAAGTCCGTGCCCTCCTTCGAGAAGGCCAGTCCTGTCTTCGGCCGCGGCTTCGCCTGGGCGGCGCTGAACTGCGCCGAATGGCCGGTCGACCCCACCGGGGAACCCCACCGCATCGCCGCCAAGGGTGCCGACCCGATCGTCGTCGTCGGCACCACCCGCGACCCGGCCACCCCCTACCGCTGGGCCCAGGGCCTGGCCGGCCAGCTGACCCCGGCCCGCCTCCTCACCTACAAGGGCGACGGCCACACCGCCTACCTGCGCGGCAGCGACTGCGTCGACAGCGCCGTCAACGCCTACCTCGTCCATGGCAAGGCCCCCAAGGACGGCACCACCTGCGGCTGACCCCTCCCACCCCCGTCCCGACCACCCCCGCAAACCCTGTAGACTTATCGCCGCAGCGGCCCCCAAACTGGCCGCACGCACCATGCCGCCTTAGCTCAGTCGGCCAGAGCGACGCACTCGTAATGCGTAGGTCAAGGGTTCGATTCCCTTAGGCGGCTCTTCTGAAGCCCAGGTCACATCTTTAGTGACCTGGGTTTTTTCGTACTCGGGGTCGGGATCGGACGAGAAACCGGATGCATCCGCCGACATGACATGGATTCGGGCCCGGGCTTCACCCCTGTCCGACAGGCTTACCCGCTGGTCAGGGCGCGTGCGACGGCATCGGGTCGTCCGTGGGTCGGCAGTGGGGCGGCCCCGGACGGACATGTGGGGCGGAGTCTTCGGCACGGTGCCGAGGGGATGTGCCCCTGGACCGGCTCCGGCTCCGGCAACGGCTCCCGTGCTGGTCGGAGCCCTACCCCCTCGGAGACACCTACCCCCGCGTCGTCGGCGTCACCAGTCCCAGCTCGTAGGCCAGGATGACCAGCTGCACCCGGTCTCGTGCGTCCAGCTTTGTCAGCAGCCTGCCCACATGGGCCTTGGCCGTGGCCATGCTGATGTGCAGCCGCGTGGCGATCTCCGCGTTGGACAGTCCGCGGCCGACCAGGGTGAGCACTTCCCGTTCGCGGACGGTGACTCCCTCCACCGGTCGCGGGGGCGGTGGGGCATCGGGGCGGGCCGCGAACTCCGCGATCAGGCGGCGTGTCACGCTCGGTGCGATGAGGGCGTCGCCCGCGGCGACGACCTCGATCGCGGTGAGGATCTGGTCCATGTCCATGTCCTTGACGAGGAAGCCGCTCGCTCCTGCGCGCAGCGAGCCGTAGACGTACTCGTCGTCGTCGAACGTGGTGAGGACGAGGACCTTCGGTGGCGTGCTGGAGCACGCGGTGATCCGCCGGGTGGCCTCGATGCCGTTCATTCCGGGCATTCGGATGTCCATCACCACCACATCCGGCGCCGACTGGTCCGCGAGCCGCACCGCCTCCTCCCCGTTCGCCGCCTCGCCCGCCACCTCCATTCCGGGGCGGTCGGCGATCAGCACCCGCAGCCCGTGCCGGACCAGCGGCTGGTCGTCGGTGAGCAGCACCCGGATCATGTGACTGCCACCGGCAGCGGGAGGCGTGCCGCAACACGGAAGCCGCCCTCGGGGCGCGGTCCGGCCGTGAACTCGCCGTGCAGCAGCGCCGCCCGTTCCCGCATGCCGGTCAGCCCGTAGCCGGCCGCACCGGGCAGACCGGACAGGCCGCGGCCCTCGTCGGTGATCTCGATGGACAGGTCGCCCTCCCGGCAGTCGATGGCCACCCGGCAGGCGGGGGCGCCCGAGTGGCGGACCACGTTGGTGATCGCTTCCTGCATGATGCGATACGCGGACAGTTCGATATCCGTCGGCAGCGACCGTCGCTCCCCGCGCCACTCGATGTCCACCCGCACTCCCGCGTCCTGGGCCCGCTCCACCAGCACGTCGAGTTCGGCGAGCCCCGGCGCCGGGTCGAGTGGTGCGCCGTCCCCGGGCACCGTCTGCCGTAGCGCGCCGAGCATCCGGCGTAGGCCCGCCAAGGTGTCGCGGCTGGTGTCCTCGATGGCGGCGAGGGCGTTGCGGGCCTCCGACGGCTGGGTGCCGATGACGCGCCGACCCACCCCGGCCTGGATGGCGATGACGCCGATGCTGTGCGCCACCATGTCATGCAACTCCCGGGCGATCCGCAGCCGCTCCGCGACGACGGCCTGCTCGGCGGCTCTGGCCCGCAGGTCGGCTGTGTGCTGGTGGCGTTCGCGGACCGAGCGGCCGACCGTCCAGGCGGTGACCATCATCAGAGTCAGGAAGACCAGGGCGGTGAGGAATGACGAGGAGCCCTCCCGGTAGTAACCGGCACCCCCGATCTGCACGCCGAGCGCCACCAGCGCGGCGACGATCGCGGTCCGCCTCGACCGGGTGGCGGCGATCCATCCGACGGTGAGATCGGTGAGGACCGCCTGCAGGGACGCGATCTGCCATGCCTGCGTCTGCACGAGCGGCACGATGCCCATCACGCGCTGGCCCGCAGCCATCGCCGATTCCGCTCGGACGGTCGCCGCGAAGGAGACGGTGGACAGCAGCGCCAGGGCGGGCAGCGGCCGACGCAGTGCGAGGGGCAGCAGCAGGACGGCGAGCAGCGCGGCCGGCAGCAGGCGCATGCCGGTCAGTTCGCGACCGGTGCTCAGCACGACGATGTACAGCAGGAGGACGTATGCGATGCCTGAGCACCAGGCCAGGGCCTCGCCAAGGAGCGACCGCGGAGCATCCAGCGGGGCTTTCATGCGCCGATGATAGGTAAGCCGCCCGCACCTCGGCATTGGCCCACGGGCTTACTCCCACGGGCTACTTGCAGCCTTCCGATTGCGGCCGGTGGCCCGACGCCCGAGTGGGTCCCGTCCCGGCAGCGTGGACGACGTGATCGAAGCAACCGAACTCACCAAGCGCTACGGCAAGACCACCGCCGTCGACCGGCTGTCCTTCACGGTGCGCCCTGGCGTGGTCACCGGGTTCCTGGGCCCGAACGGAGCCGGGAAGACCACCACGCTGCGGATGGCCCTCGGGTTGAACCAGCCCACTGGCGGCACCGTCACCGTCGACGGGCAACCGTTCGGTGACCGCCCCCGCGGCCTGCGACACGTCGGCGCCCTGCTCGACGCCCACGACGTGCACGGTGGCCGCACGCCCCGCGCGCATCTGACGGCGCTGGCGGTCAGCAACGGCCTGCCGCGCAGGCGGGTTGCGGAGGTGCTGGCGGAGGTGGGCTTGGCAGACGCGGCCGGCCGTAGGATCGACGGGTTCTCCCTGGGGATGAAACAGCGGCTCGGGATCGCCGCCGCCCTGCTCGGCGATCCACCCGTACTGATCTTCGACGAACCGCTCAACGGCCTCGATCCCGAGGGGGTGCGCTGGATGCGCGGCCTCTGCAAGCAGCTCGCGGACGAGGGCCGCACCGTGCTCGTCTCCAGCCATCTGATGCGGGAGATGGAACAGACCGCCGAGGAGCTGATCGTGATCGGTCGCGGCAGGCTGATCGCGGCACAGGACCTGCGGGACTTCGCGGCCCGCAACACACAGCCGCGGGTGAGTGTCCGTACCCCCGACACGGATGTCCTCCCCGGACTGCTGACGGGCGAGGGCGCGAAGGTGCGGCGGGAGGGCGACGGGTCGTACACCGTGACCGGTCTGCCTGCGGAGCGCATCGGCGAACTCGCCTTCACACACCGGGTGCGGTTGTACGAGCTCAGCACGCAGTCGGCCTCCCTGGAGGAGGCGTTCATGGAACTCACCCAGGAGAGCGCCGAATACTGCGCAGGAGCTGCCCGATGACCGCAGTACTCGACAAGACGCCCGCCCGCCTTCCGGCTCGGGAATCTGCCCGGTTTCGTCATCTCCTCATCGCCGAGTGGATCAAGCTCTGGTCACTGCGCTCCACCTGTTGGGTGCTCGGTGTCGGCGCGCTGACCGTGATCGGCATCAATGTGAACTCCGCCGCCTCCAACGCGGACCGGCTGGCGCACCGGTCCCTGATGCCGCCGGAGCCGCCGCCGGGCGGTCCGGCCCGCCCCGAGCCGTTGTTCGATCCGCTGCACACGGCCTTCGTCGATCCCGCCTGGCAGCTGCTCGTGATCATCGCCGCGACGGTGGGAGGGATCGCGGTCTTCGGCGAACACTCCAGCGGACTGATCCGGACGACCTTCGCCGCAGTGCCCGACCGGCAGGCAGTGATCGCCGCCAAGGTGACGGTGGTGTCGGCGGTCATGCTGGCACTCGGCACGCTGGTCTCCGGCACCTCTTTCGGCGTAACCCAGATGCTGCTGAGGGAGTACGGTGGCCTGTCGCTCGGCGATCCCGGCGCGCTGCGCGCCGTTGCCGCAGCCGCTGTGCTGGCACCGCTGTGTGCGCTGGTGGGTATGGCGGTGGGGGCGGCCGTTCGGCACGCCGCCGGTTCCATCGTCACCGTCATCGCCCTGCTGTTGCTGATTCCAGCGCTGCTCCAGGGCGAGCGCTACCGCTGGGTCAAGGAAGTCGGCAACGCCATGCCGCTCAGTGCCTGGGAACGGCTGGTGACGAACCCGGAGCGGGCGCACGACCTTGGCAAGTACCCGCTGACGATCACCGAGGCCTGGATCGTCTACGGCGCGTGGATCACCGCGGCAGTGGCCATCGCGCTGCTCGTCGTACGACGCCGGGACGTATGACTGAAGCGGTGTTCTCCACATCTGTGCGCATGCACGAACGAGCCGGCGTGCGCACGCCGCGATGAAGAACAGAAGATAGGGCGACCTTTTCCGGCGGTCCGGCAGCGCTCTGGCCCGATGCCCGCCTCCGACTTCACCGTGCCGGCGAGGCAGCGTGCCGGCGAGGGAGGCGAGCAGCCGTCAGGGACCGGGGGGCCGGGTCGGCATGAGAGTGGTCTTCGGGGCGTACGCACCGGAACCCCTGGTGCCGTGGGGCGCCAGGGGGGTCGGGGGCCGGGGGTTCGCGTCAGGTCTTCGGCCGGTGCTTCTCAGAGCTTCACGGTGTCCTGGGTGCGGCGGCCGGTGAGCAGGAGCAGGGCGATCAGGAGTATCTGGCAGCCCGTGATCAGGGCCTGGGTCGCGGGGGTGTGCACGTTCAGCAGGACCATCGTCGTGTTGACGGCGAAGTGCACGGCGATCGAGGCGAGGATGCCGGCGCGCTCGTAGGCGCAGGTGACCAGCATGGCCATGGGGATGTTGCCGACGGCGAAGAGCACACCGCTCGGGGTGGCGAGGCCGAGGTCGTTCTGGACGGTGCCGTCGATGAAGAACAGCGGCAGGTGCCACACGGCCCAGACGACACCGAGCACGAGAGCGATCTGGAAGCGGCCCATCGTGGCGCGCATCCGGGGGTAGGCGGTACCGCGCCAGCCGGGCTCCTCGGAGAGCGGACCGGAGATGATCATGCTCACCAGGAACGCGGCGGGGCCGCCCATGTCCTTCATGACGTCTTGTGCGTCCGACCAGCTCAGCGTGGTGTCGCCGGCCGCGTGCCCGAGCGCCGCGGCGGCCAGTACGGCTCCCGAGGCAGCGAGCATCAGCAGCGGCGCCTGGAGCAGGGCCGCCGGGCGGAAGCGGACCGCGTGTGCCGGGACCGGCTCACCCCGCCGCTTGCGCCGGACGCGGATGACCAGGGCGCCTGTCAGCGGGCCGAAGGCGCCGAGCAGGAAGGGGGTGTAGGTGGGTGTGCCGGGGGTCGCCGGTCCGCCGAGGCCGATCGCCGTGCCCCAGCATGCCCAGCTTACCCCGAAGGTGATGACCATGAAGAGCGTCAGGTCGGTGCGGCGGCGATCGGGATGCGCGGGGGTTGTGGGACGCGTGGGGGTCGCGGGGGTTGTGGGGCTCGCGGGGTTTGCGGTCACAGGTGTGTGTGTTGTGGGCATGCCAAGCTGACCTTTGTGTGAGCGTCGTGCGGTGAGAGGGAGGAGAGAGCGGAGCCGTCCGGGAGAGCTGGAGGTCAGGACGAGGTGAGCCGTCCGCCGGCGGATGTCTCACAAGCGGCCCCGGCCAACTGGCGGGTGAGCCACTCGGCGACGAGGTCGAGCAGTTCGGGGTCGACCGGATCGCGCAGCAGGCGACGGTAGTTGTTCAGGGTGGGACGTCCGGGGTCGCGCCGCAGGACGTGGGTGAGGCCGTCGACGCGGTGGGTCTCCGCGCCGCCGGGGACCAGCCGGGCGATCTCCTTCAGGTCGTCCGGGTCGACCTGAAGGTCTTTGTCGCCGGTGATGGCGAGGACCGCGGCGTCGACGGCGGCGAGGTCGCCCCGGGTGTCGTGGGCGAGCATCTCCCGCAGCCAGCGGGCGTTGACCTTGGCTCCCGCCACGCGCGCCACATCCGTACGGGTCTTCTTCACTCGTGCGAGTATCTGGCCGCCCAGTGCTCCCAACGGCCGGCGCAGCAGCCGAACGGGAGCCGGCATGCTGCCGACGAGCGAGCGACCCTGCCAACGGAAGGCGTTTTCGCCCAGGTCGGCGAAGCCTGCCAGCAGCACCACGGCCCGAACGTCCGTCCGGGCCGTCCGGGCCGTCCGGGTCGTCCCGGCTGCCAGGGCCATGGCATGCAGCGAGCCCTCGCTGTGGCCGATCACACCGATCGCGTCCGCGCGGATGTCGGCCCGGTCCGCCACAGTGCGCACGGCCGCCGCGGCGTCCCGGCGATTGTCGGTGAAGCCGGCGGCCCGCCAGTCGCCGGGGGTGGCGCCGGTCCCGCGCCGGTCATGGCGCAAGGTGGCGATCCCCCGCGCCGCGAGGGCGTCGGCCACCGGCCGCGCCAGGTTCATGTGGAGCTTCGGGGTGTTGCCGTCGCGGTCGAGCGGGCCGGAGCCGTGCAGCAGCAGGACGGCCGGATGCGGGCCGGGGCCGGCGGGCAGCGTCAGGGTGCCGGCCAGTGGGGTCCCGTCGTCCGCGGTGACCGTCATGTCGATGTCGGGCAAGGCTCCGCCTCTTTCGTCGCACGCTCGGGCGTTCGTTCTCAACTTCGAGAACGTTATCAGATGTGAGATCATGACGGCATGGCAACCGCGAATCTCCTCCTCCACCCGGTCCGGATGCGCATCCTCCAGACCCTGGTCGGCGCCGGTGAACTGACCACCGCACAGCTCCGGGAACGCCTTCCGGACGTCGCACCGGCGACCATGTACCGGCACGTCGCGACGCTCACCAAGGCCGGCATCCTGGAAGTGGTCCAGGAAAGGCCCGTACGCGGGACGGTCGAACGCAGCTACCGGGTCCGGCAGGACGAGGCCCTCGTCGACGAGGAAGCCCGCGCCGAGATGACCAAGGACGACCACCGGCAGGCCTTCACCGTCTTCACCGGGGCGATGATGGCCGACCTCGACCGCTACCTCTCCCGCGACGACGCCGACCCTCCGCGCGAAGGCGTCCTCTACCGGCAGGGGGCGGTGTGGGCGACCCCCGAAGAGTTCGCCGAACTGGTGGAGGAGCTGGAGGCACTGGTCGCCCGCCGTACGGGGCACACCCCCGGCGACGGCCGTGTCCGGCACATCATCAGCCTCGCCCTGGTACCCGACAAGGCGACCGGGGAGGAGGGCGAGGTCCCCTGAGCCCGCTGAGTTCGCTGCGGCCAGTGCGGTCGGTGGGGTCACTGCGGCTGGTGCGGCTGGTGCGGCTGGTGCGGCTGGTGTGGCCGGTGCGGCCACTGCGGTCGGTGTGGCCGGGCCGGGTGGCTTCGGGGTAGCAGGGATCGGGGGGTGGGGGAAGGGGGCGACGGCTGTCGATCTTGCAGGTGGTTTGCGCGGTTCCCTGCGACTTCGCTTGATTGTGCGCGCCGTACGGGGGCTCCACGCTTGTGGTGTACCGCACGAGGGCTTCCGACTCCCGTGTCGGTGCTGTCGATTTCGGCCTGCACGCACCCGGACGGCTTCCGTGTGCGGGGGCCGGACAAAGACCGGTTCCTGTCTTTCGAGTTCGAGCAACTGCTGCGGCGCAGCACCGTGCTGCCGTGACGGCGCCGTAGGCGAGGACCCCATTCCCCAGGCCGCCTGGTCGGTTCAGGAGGAGCGCCATGCGTACGTCAGTGACGGATCCTTTGCTCCAGCCTTTCACCCTGAAGAGCCTCACTTTGCGCAACAGGGTGGTCAGTACGTCGCACGAACCGGCGTTCGGAGAAGGCGGGCTGCCCCGGGACCGGTACCGGAGGTACCACTTGGAGAAGGCCCGGGGCGGGGTGGGGCTGACGATGATCGGGGGTTCGGCGGTCGTGTCGCCCGACAGCCCGCCGTCGTTCGGCAATCTGCTGCTCTACCGCGACGATGTGGTGCCCTGGCTCCGGCGGTTGGCCGACGACGTGCACGCAGCCGGGGCCGCGGTCATGTGCCAGGTCACCCATCTGGGACGGCGCACCAGCAACTACGCGGGCGACTGGCTGCCCGTCCTCTCGGCGTCGCCGTTGCGGGAGCCCGCCCATCGGGCCTTTCCGAAGGAGGCCGAGCCGTGGGACTTGGACCGCATCGTGCGGGACTACGCCGACGCGGCCGCGCGCTGCGCGGAAGGCGGGCTGGACGGGATAGAGATCCAGTCGTACGGGCATTTCCTGGACAGCTTCCTCTCCCCGGCGACCAATGAACGCAGCGACGCATTCGGTGGGAGCCTGGCGAACCGACTGGCCTTTCCGCGGCGGGTGATCCGGGCGATCCGCTCCGCGGTCGGCGACGCATTCATCGTCGGTATCCGGATGTCGATGGACGAGGACCGGCCGGGCGGGTTGGCTCTCGACGAGGCGCTGGTCGCGGCCCGCAGGTATATCGAGGACGGCATCGACTTCGTCAGCACCGTCCGGGGCTCGATCGAGAGCGACGCGTCCTTGGCGAGGGCGATTCCGTCCATGGGGACGCCCTCGGCGCCCTTCCTGGAATTCACCGCCGGGATCAAGCGCGCACTCGATGTCCCGGTGATGCACGCGGGCCGTATCGCGGACGTCGCCACCGCACGGCATGCCGTGCGGGAAGGCCTGCTCGATCTGGTCGGTATGACGCGGGCCCAGATCGCCGATCCTCATCTGGTGGCCAAGGTGGCGGCCGGCGCCGAGGACCGTGTCCGGCCCTGCGTCGGCGCGAGTTACTGCCTCGATGCGATCTACGACTCCGGTGACACCAAATGTGTGCACAACCCGGCCACGGGGCGGGAGCTTCAGCTGCCGCACACGGTGGCGCGCGCTGCCGAGCGGAAGAAGGCGGTGGTCGTCGGCGCTGGGCCGGCCGGGCTGGAAGCGGCTCGGGTGCTGGGCGAACGCGGGCACGAGGTCGTCGTCCTCGAGGCGGGCGAGCTGCCCGGTGGCCAGATACGCATCGCCGCCGCGAACAGCCGGCGACGGGACCTCCTCGGCATCGTCGACTGGCGCGTCGACGAGTGCAAGGTGCTCGGCGTCGAGCTGCGGCTCGGGGTGCTGGCCGAGGCGGCGGACGTGCTCGCGGAGGACCCCGACATCGTGCTGATCGCCACGGGCGGACTGCCCGATGTCTCCGTCCTCGCGGAGGGCGCCGAGGTGGTGGCCGACACCTGGGATGTTCTGGGCGGAGCCCTGCGCCCCCGGGGACGGGTGCTGGTCTACGACGACAACGGCGCCTATCCGGGCCTGGACGCGGTGGAGGTGCTGGCGCGCCAGGGCGTCCCGGTCGAGTACGTGACGCCGGAGCGCACGCTGGCCCCCGATGTGGGCAGCATGAATTCCCCCGCCTATCTGCGGGTCTTCGCCGAGCACGAAGTGAACACCACCCTGGCGCACCGGCTGCGGTCCGTGCGCCGCGCGGAGGGCGGGCGCCTGGTCGCGACGCTGCGCAGCGAGTACGCGGATACCGAGGCGGAGCGCGTCGTGGACCACGTGGTGGTCGAGCACGGGACGTTGCCCAACGCGGATCTGTACCGGGACCTGCTTGCCGGGTCGAGCAACCACGGCCGACTGGACCACCGCGCGCTGCTGGCCGGCGCTCCGCAGCGGGAGGTCGCCGATCCGGCGGGCCGCTACCAGCTGTTCCGCATCGGGGACGCCGTCACCAGCCGCAACATCCATGCCGCGGTGCTCGACGCACTGCGGCTGTGCCTGCCGATGTGACCCGGAACCGCGGACCGCACCATCGAGAGGGGAAGAGCGTGACAGCACTGGCACTGGTGAACACCGAGTCGGCCGAGAACGCACGGACGTGGAGCGCGGTGACGCGGCGGGTCGCCGGCCGCAGTCTGGAGGGGCCGTTCTACACCGACCGGGACTTCTTCGACCTCGACATCGCGGCGATCTTCGCCCGACAGTGGATCTTCGTGGCCGTGGAGGCCGAGCTGCCGGAGCCGGGCGATTACGCCACGGTGGAGGTCGGACCGTACTCGGTGATCGTCCTGCGGGACGACGAGGAGGAACTGCGGGCGTTCCACAACGTCTGCCGGCACCGTGGCGCCCGCATTCTGGAGGCGGGGAACGGTTCGGTCGGAAACCTGGTCTGCGGCTATCACAAGTGGACGTACGGAACGGACGGCGCGCTCCGGCACGCCCCGTCGCAGCCGCCGGGGTTCGACCGCGGCTGCTTCGGCCTCAAGGCGGTGCATGTGCGCAGCGTCGGCGGGCTGGTGTTCGTCTGTCTCGCCGAGGAGCCGCCCGCCGACTTCGCCGAGGTCGCCGCCCGCGTCGAGCCGTACCTTCTCCCGCACCAGCTGCGCCGGGCCAAGGTGGCGGCCCGCACCGACCTCGTCGAGGAGGGCAACTGGAAACTGGTGATGGAGAACAACCGGGAGTGCTACCACTGCGACGGCCACCCCGAGCTGCTGCGCTCCTTCTTCCCCACGTACGGCTACACCGAGGAGAACCTGCCCGCGCGGCTGCGTCCGGCGCACGAACGCTATCTGCGGGCCGACGCCGAGATGCGGGAGACGTACGAGAGGCTCGGTCTGCCGTACGCGCTCATCGAGGAACTGGACGGCCGCACCACCGGTTTCCGTATCCAACGGGACGCGCTCGATCTGGCCGGTGAGTCGTTCACCCCGGACGGCACAGCCGCATGCCGGCGGCTGCTGGGCGAGCTGCCCACACCACGGCTCGGGCATCTGGCCCTGCATCTGCAGCCCAACTCGTGGTTCCACGTACTCGGTGATCACGCGATCACCTTCAGCGTCCTCCCTCTCGCCCCGGACAGGACGCTGCTGCGCACCACCTGGCTCGTCCATCCGGAGGCCGAGGAGGGCGTGGACTACGACCTGGAGACGCTGCTCAAGGTCTGGACGGCGACGAACGAGCAGGACGCGCGCCTTGTCGCCCGTGCTCAGCAGGGTGTCCGCAGCCCGGCGTACGAGCCGGGCCCGTACGCCGAGACGGAGTACCAGGTCGAGGCGTTCTGCGCCTGGTACATCGACCGCCTCCGTGAGGAGTTGCAGCGATGAACGACGTACTCACCCTCCCCGGCCCCGACCTCTCGCGGTCGGCCACGGCGCTCGGCGAGGAGGACGGCGCCGTCGACCAGGTGCTGGTCTGCAAGCGGATCCACCAGGTCACCGCCGATATGAAGACGTTCGTCTTCGAGCCGACCGGGCCAGGTCTGTTCCGGCACGACCCGGGCCAGTACCTCGCGTTCACCTTCGACATCGACGGCCGGGAGAGCAACCGCTGCTACACGCTCTCCTCCCCGCCGTCCCGTCCCGACCTCGCCGCGATCACCGTGAAACGGGTGCCGGGGGGACGGGTCTCGAACTGGCTGCACGACCAGCTGACCGTGGGGGACGTGGTCCGCGCCCGGGGGCCGCTGGGCCGGTTCTCGACGGTCCGGCACCCGGCGCCCGCGTATCTGTTCCTCTCGGGCGGAAGCGGGGTGACGCCCCTGCTCTCCATGACCAGGACGCTGTACGACCTCGCCGCACCGGTGGACGTGGTCTTCGTGCACAGCGCCCGCACCCCCGAGGACATCCCCTTCCGGCACGAGCTGGAGATGTTCGCGGCGACCTCGCCGAACATCCGGGTCACCCACGTCTGCGAGGACGACGGGGCGCGGGAACGGTGGAACGGCTACCGGGGCCGCCTCACCCTGGGCATGCTGCGGGAGATCGCTCCGGACTTCCGTACGCGCGAAGTGTTCACCTGCGGCCCACCGGGCTATATGCGGGCGGTGCGCAAGCTGCTCCTCGGGGCGGGTCTCCCGGAGGGCCGCTACCACCAGGAGAGCTTCGAGGCCCCGGCGCCGCCGTCGGGCCAGGCCCCGCAGCCGGGCTCTGGGCCCGCCCCCGCCCCTGCCCCTGCCTCTGGCCCGGGTTCGGGCGCGGGTCGGGGTACCGGGTTCACGGTGGAGCTGACCCGCAGCGGGACGACCATCGAATGCGACGCCGGCACCCCGGTGCTGGAGGCCGCGGCCCGAGCGGGCCTCACCCTGCCTTCCTCCTGCGGGCAGGGCCTGTGCGGCACGTGCCTGACGACCCTTGAAAAGGGGTCGGTCGACATGCGGGACAACGGCGGTATCCGTCCCCGGGACCGGGCACGGAACAAGATCCTGCTGTGCTGCTCAACGCCGTTGGAGGACCTGGTGATCGACGCCTGAGACGGGCAACGTCCGCCGCCGGGTCCGGCGCCGCGCGGAGATGGTGGTGAGGCAGCAGGTGACCGACAGGGCGAGGACGCCCAGGGCCGTGCCCGTCCAGCTGAGTCCGGTCACCGCGTCGGTGAGCGGCATCCAGGTGGTCAGCAGCCCGACAGCGACAGCGGGTGCCCCGGAGCCCAGGTAGAAGAGCAGATACAGCGCCGCCCCCACCCCGGCGCGCTGTCCGGCCGGTGTGCGGGCGTCCACCGCCCTGGCGGCGCCGCTGAAGGCCGCCCCGTGTCCGGCGCCGGCGAGGACGGCGGAACCGAGCGTGGCGGGAAGGGAGGTGGCTCCGGTGGTCGCGAGCAGCAGCAGGCTTGCGGTGAGCGCGGCGACACCGAACTGCTGGGCGGTGTGCGCGACGCGGCGCGCCCCGACGAGTTGCGACAGCAGGGAGCATGCCAGGACACCTCCCAGCACCGCACCGCTCAGGGCCGGGTTGTCGTGCAGGGTCCGCTGGAGGAGTGCCGGGAGGCCGGGCCGCACAGCAGCAGCGCCGGTCCGCTCACCAGCGCGAACATTGCGAACAGCAGGGTCATGACCAGGTCGTCGAAGCCGAACAGCCGCTGGTAGTCGGGGTAGAGCGGACTGGGGAGGTAGGCGCCCGCGGTCAGCACCACCACGAGGAGTCCGGCCGTGCGTACCGCCTCGCGGTCGGCCCGCCCCTCCTTCCGGCCACGGCGGGGGGCACGCGGAGCTCCCGGTATGTGTTCCCTTCCTGCACAGCACGCTGTTCAGCCACGTCAGCCAGTGTGCGGGCGACAAGAGGAGAAGAAAATCAAACGGTCTTCGGATCAACCGTGCAAACTGTTCGCATGATTGATTCCCGGCTCCGCATCCTGCAGATGGTCGCCGAGCACGGCACGGTGACCGCTGCGGCCCGGGTGCTGCACTACACGCCCTCGGCCGTCTCCTACCAGCTGCGCCAGCTCGCCGCCGAGGTCGGCGCGGAGCTGGTGGTGCAGCAGGGCCGGGGCATCCGGCTGACGAACGCGGCCCGCGTACTGCTGCGCCACGCGGAACGCCTTCACGAGCAGTGGGAACTCGCCCGCGCCGAGTTGGCCGCCGTGGGGACCGAGCCCACGGGCCAGATCACGCTCTGCGGCTTCTCCACCGCCGCCAGCCGGCTGCTGCCGCCCGCCGCGGCCGGACTCCGCGACACCTATCCGCACCTGACGGTCCGGATCATCGAGGCCGAGCCGGACCGCTGCTTCGATCTGCTGCTCTCGGAGGAGGCCGACCTCGCGCTGCTGGTGGTCACCGCCGACTCGCCGCCGATGACCGACCACCGCTTCGACCAGCGGCCCCTGCTGGACGACCCGCTGGACCTGGTGGTGCCGCGGGACCACCCGCTCGCCGGGCAGCAGCGGGTGACCCTGGCCGACGCCGCTCGGGAACCGTGGATCCTGGGCAATCCGGGCACCACCTACCACCAGTTGGTGCTCACCGCCTGTATGAGCGCGGGCTTCACCCCGCACATCGCCCACTACGCGGACGAGTGGGACACCGGTACCGCGCTGGTCGCCCACGGCTTCGGCGTGATCCTCGTACCCCGTCTGGCGCAGTTGCGCGAGGACTCACCGCTGGCGCGCCTTCCGCTCCACGGGGAGCCGGCTCCGGCCCGCCGCATCATGTCCGTCACCCGGCCAGGGGCCCGGCAGATCCCCACTCTGACCCGCGCGCTGGAGACCATCACCGCGACCGCCACCCAGCTGCTGCCGCGACAGTGACCGGGGCCGTCCGACGGACGGAGCGGCCCCGCGCCACCGACGTGGTCTCGCGCTGTCGACCCGGCCTCGCGCTGTCGACCCGGCTCCGCGCTATCGGCGCGGCCACACCCCCTCGACGGCTCCCTCCACCGCGGAGTGCAGCACGTCACCGGAGCGGTCGCCGTCGGTACCGGTCTGGGAACGGGGCGAGGTGCCCTGGCCGTTGCGGGCGGACGGCACCGCCGCGGCGCCCGGCAGCAGCTGGGCGGCCAGCAGGGTGGACAGGGCGGAGGTGTCGCCGCCGGCGTTGCTGTCGGTCCGCAGGACGACGGGCCGCGGAGCGCGGCCGGCGAGGGCGGCTCCCACCTCCAGCCGCCGCCGTGCCAGTTCGTACTGCAGCACGGCCCGGTTGTCCCGGTACGCCTGGGCCAGCCGGCGCTGGGCCCGCGCCTCGTTCTCGGCGGCGATCAGTCCGCTGCGTCCCCGCGTCTCGATCTCGAACCGCACCTTCTGCGCCTGCGTCTCCTGCTCCTCCAGCAGCTGGGCGACCTGCTCGCGTGCCTTGTTGAGCGCGGCCTTGACCTCGACGAGCCGTGCGTCCCGCACCTTCTTCGCCCGTTCGATGTCCATCTGGAGGCTGTCGATGCGGCGCTTGCGGGTGAGGCCCCAGTCCTGCTCGTAGGCCGTGTACTCCTTGGCGACCCGTTCGCGGGTGGCCAGGTGCTGCTGGTACTGCGTGGGCAGCTGGACGTCCGGGATGTTGGCGCCGGTGATGCGTACGCCGTAGCGGGAGAGCTGGCGGTTCAGCAGGTCCTGCATGTCGGCGACGTCCGAGCCGCGCAGATCGTAGGCGCGCTCGGTCCGCACCCGGCGACCGCGCTGCCGGATGGCGTCCTGGACGGCGCTGGAGAGGACGAGGTCGAAGTTGCCCGCGCCGATGGTGCGCACGAACAGTACGGCGTCGGTGATGCGGAACTTCAGGAAGAAGTCGATGGCGCGCAGCGGCACGTTCTCCTGCGTCGGGCAGGCGACGACCGGCGCCGAGTACGGAATCTCGGTGGCGGTGTCCACCACGAAGTCGACGCGGGACCAGGGGTGCCACAGATAGTGCCGGCCCGGGTCCAGGGTGCGGACGATGGCGCCGTACCGGGTGAGGATGCCGGTGGTGCCCTGCTCGATCTCGACGATCGAGGAGCGCCACCACCACAGCGCCCCTGCCACCAGGAAGACCAGGCCGAGGATGTAGCCGGTGACGGCGAAGGCCTCCCAGGCCGCGCCGCTCGCTCCGCCGTCGCCGCGGGCCGTGGCCATGAGGCCGCTGGTCACCGCGAGCAGCCCCAGCCAGAACGGGACCATCCACCAGACGCGGCGGCGGTGCCGCGGGATGATGACCGGCACGAGGGTGCCGGCCTCACCGCCGCGCAGCAGATGCGGGATGTCGCTCCAGGGCGCCACCTCCTCCGTGATGACGGACCTGTGGTTCGCGCGTGCGCTGCTCACTGACCGGCCTCCCCGTCCTGGTTGTTCTCCTCGTGCTGGTGGGCCTGCGCCTGCGCGTGCCCCGCGCCCGGGGCGGAAGCGCCCTCCGGGGCGGAAGCCGCGCCCGGGGCGGGGGTGCCACCCGGGGTGGTCGTGTCGGTCGTGTCACCTGGGGCGGTGGGTGCGCCTGCCGGGACCGTCGGCTGCTCGGCCTCCCGCAGCGCGCTGATCTCCGCCTCCCGCTCCTCGATCCGCGCGGCGACCTCGGCGAGCCGCTCCCGTACGGCCGCCACGTCCTGCGCGGAGAACAGCTCGGTGTCCCGTTCGCCCACCAGTTCGCGGGCCAGCGCCAGGAAGTCGACACCGGCCGCGGCGCCGTTCCCTGCGCCGTCCCCGCCGCCGACCCGGATCAGCCGCGGCAGGTGGTCGGCGACCTGCTCCAGGGTGTCGAGCACCTGCTGCTCGTAGCGGTACTCCAGGATCTCGGGGGCCTCGGCCGCCGTCACCGCGCGGATGTCCAGGGCCTGCGCCTCCAGCAGCGCCGCGTTGGCCTTCGCCTCCGACTCGGCCTGGACGTAGCGCTGGCGGGCCAGTGCCTCGGCACGGTTGGTCTCACGTTCCACGGCGGTGTCCATCTGCGCCTGGTACTGGGCGATGTCGGCCTGGATGGCGGACAGCTCCTCCTGCCGGGTCGCCAACTCCTTGCTCAGATCGCCCTCGTCCTGCTCCTTGCGCAGTTGGAGCGCGTACTCGTGGGTGTACGCCTCCTTGGCGACGCGCACCATCTCGGGTGCGGCCAGGTCCATCCGGTAGCCCCGGTCGGAGGGCTCGGCATGGGTGATGTTGGCGTTCGTCAGTTCGACGGCGGGGCGGAACTGCTGGTTGAGCTGCTCCAGCAGCCGCCCGGTGTCCTCGCCCACCATGTCGTAGATCCCGGCGGCCTCCTGCTCGTAGATGAGGCTGCGGATCGTCTCGCTGACCGCGTTGCCCAGCTTCTCCTCGAAGCCGCGCACCGCGCCGAGCGTGTAGACGAACTCCACCGGGTCGCTGATCCGGAACTGGATGAACAGGTCGATGGACGCCTTCACCCCGCCCCGGGTCGGTGCCTCGCGCACGGGCGCGTTGAAGGGGTACTCACGGGTGGTGTTGAGGATGTACGAGACGCGCTTCCACGGGTTGAGCAGGATCACCCTTCCCGGGCCCACCACCTGTTCGAGCTTGCCGAACCTGGTGATCAGCGCCTGGCAGCCGTCGGGGACCATCACCATCCCCTGCCGCCACCACACGAACGCCACCGCGCCGATCGCCAGCACCCAGTAGTGCACTCCGAACAGCGGGTTGGTCAGCGCGCTGCTGTCGGTGAAGGACGAGAGGGCGGAGGTGATCGCCAGCCCGACCGCCCCGACGACCAGCAGCATCGACACCGGCAGCATGCTCAGGAACGAACGGCCGCGCGGCAGCACCATCGGGCAGATGGTGTGCACCTTCTGCAGCCCCTCGCGGCTTTGACCGCTGTGGTTCAGTTCCTCGCCCGCCTCGTCCAGCGGAACGGACGTCTGCTCCATCACCGTCTCGATGGAGCCGCCCTGCTCCCGTGCGGCGGGGAAGTCGGACGGGTCCATGCCGTCCTCGCGCAACTGGTCACCGGCGTCTTCGGCGCCTCCTTGGGAGCGCCGTCGCACCTCTTCCTCCGCCGCCTCACGTGCGTCGCTGCCGGAAGCGACAGCACGGGCAGCTCTGCGCACGCTCTCACGAGCACTTCCCGCGCGCCGCGGACCCTGTGCCATGGGTTCCCCCCTTCGTGTGCCGGACGACGGCGCACCGTGCCCGGGTCCTGCTGTGCTGCGGACAATCCCTGCCCGCGGACGTCAAGACCGTATACGTGGGGGACTCGGCAGCAACCGTCCCGGTTCCCTGCCGGATCCCGGCAAGGAACCGGGCGGCGGATCGCCGCCTTCGGCCGGTGGCACCGGCACCGGCAGCGGGGCCGGCACCGGGGCCGGGGCCAGGACTCAGGAGGTCACCTTGGTGAGGAAGGCGGCGAGGTTGTCCCTGGTGCGCCGGATCTTCTCCTCGACGGTGAGGGACTCGCGGAACCGTACGGCGAGGCCGGTGTCCTTCTTGCCGCGTACGTAGAGCGAGCAGGAGAGGTCACCGCATATGTAGGTGCCCACCGAGTTGCCCTGCTGCCCGGCCTTGCCGGCTTTCGGAGCGACCATCAGGGCGACGCCGCCGGTGTGGTCGGTCAGGCACAGCGAGCACATGCTGCGCCGCGTCTGCCAGGAAGCGGGGGCGGGGCAGCGCAGCGCGAGGGCGCGGGGGCGGTCGGCGAGTTCGGTGACGAGGTAGGCGCGGTCGGCGGCCTGGGGGTCGCGCCAGCCGAGGTAGTCCAGGTCGTCCCAGGGGCGGTCGGCCAGGTCACGGGGTACCGAGAGGCGCTTCGCCTCGCCTTTTGTGCAGTTCACGAAGGCGGCACGGATCTCTCGCTCAGTCAGCGGCTTCATAACAGCGAGGCTAATTTGCCTAAAACCTTTAGGCAAATGCATAATCGATACGGTGGAAGAGGGGATGACTATGGTGCGTGCCGGAGTAACCACGGAGCGGCTGACCCGGGCCGGAGCCGAACTGGCCGACGAGGTCGGCTTCGAGCAGGTGACCGTCTCGGAGCTCGCCAGACGGTTCGAGGTGAAGGTCGCGAGCCTGTACTCGCACGTCAAGAACTCGCAGGACCTCAAGACCAAGATCTCCCTGCTCGCCCTGGAGGAGCTCGCCGACCGGGCCGCCGAAGCCCTGGCCGGACGGTCCGGCAAGGAGGCGCTGACCGCGTTCGCGAACGTCTACCGCGACTACGCCCGGGAGCATCCCGGCCGCTACGCCGCCGCCCAGGCCAGGCTCGACCCCGAGACCGCCGCGGCCAGCGCCGGAGTCCGGCACGCCCGGATGACCAGGGCGCTGCTGCGCGGCTACGACCTGAGCGAGCCGGACCAGACGCACGCGGTCCGGATGCTGGGCAGTGTCTTCCACGGCTACGTCAGCCTGGAGATGGGCGGCGGGTTCAGCCACAGCGCCCCCGACACGCAGCAGACCTGGGACCGGGTGCTGGACGCCCTCGACGCCCTGCTGCGGAACTGGCCCGCACCCCCCGATCCGGCCCCCACCCCCTGAGGGCTCCACCGCCGACGCCGTGCCGCCGACATGCGCCGCCGAGCGCGGACACGTGCGGCCGACACGCGATGCCGACATCTTCCGAGACGACAGGTTGAGGCCGATGAACGCCGAGAACCACATGCTCACCACCCCCCTCACAGCCGACCTGCTGCGCGGTGCCCTCGATCTGGAGCGCACCGAACGCGGTCTGCTGCCGCACCGGCTGCCCGCTCGGGCCCGTGCGCAGTGCGACGACGGGCAGCTGGCCATGGCCGAGTCCCAGCCCTCCGGCGTACGGGTGGTCTTCCGTACCCGGGCCACCGTCGTCGAACTGGACACGCTGCCCACCAAGCGGGTCTACGTGGGCGTGCCGCCCCGGCCGGACGGCGTGTACGACCTGCTCGTGGACGGCCGCCTGGTCGACCAGGGCGGGGTGCGAGGCGGCGACACCCTGACCCTCGACATGGTCACCGGGGACGCCCGGACCGAGCCCGGCCCGGTCGGCACCCTCCGCTTCGACGGGCTGCCCGGCCGGGAGAAGGATGTCGAGATCTGGCTGCCGCACAACGAGACCACCCAACTGGTCGCCCTGCGTACCGACGCCCCCGTCGAACCCGTCGTGGACCAGGGGCGCAAGGTGTGGCTGCACCACGGCAGTTCGATCAGCCACGGCTCCGACGCCGCGAGCCCCACCACCACCTGGCCCGCGCTCGCCGCCTCGCTCGGTGGCGTGGAGCTGATCAACCTGGGGCTGGGTGGCAGCGCCCTGCTCGATCCGTTCACCGCCCGGGCGATGCGGGACACCCCGGCGGACCTGATCAGCGTCAAGATCGGCATCAACCTGGTCAACGCCGATCTGATGCGGCTGCGTGCCTTCGCCCCGGCCGTCCACGGCTTTCTGGACACCGTTCGGGAAGGCCACCCGACCACGCCGCTGCTGGTCGTCTCGCCCGTGCTGTGTCCGATCCACGAGGACACACCCGGGCCGAGCGCACCGGACCTCGAGGAGCTGGCCGCCGGGCGACTGCTGTTCCGGGCCACGGGCGATCCGGCGGAGCGTGCGAGCGGGAAGCTGACGCTGGGGGTCGTCCGCCGGGAGCTGTCCCGCCTGGTGCGACAGCGGGCGGTCGACGACCCGCATCTGTACCACCTCGACGGCCGGGACCTCTACGGCGAGGCCGACGCAGCCGAGCTCCCGCTCCCCGACCAGCTGCACCCGGACGCCGCCACCCACCGCCGCATCGGCACCCGCTTCGCCGAACTGGTCTTCGGCAGCGGCGGGCCCTTCGCGGCCGAGGGCGCGTGACGACGCCCGTGCCGCTGCCGCTGTCTGCGGTGACGAAAAGGGGGCAGAGGTAGCAGAATTGTAGTATCTGGACATACTCCATGAGGAGTGGTCGTCATGACGACCAGCACCACGCAGAAGTGGCACCTCAAGGGCGCATGGTTCGATGCCTGCAAGTGCGCGGTGCCCTGCCCCTGCTCGTTCGCCCAACCACCGACGTACGGCGACTGCGACGGCATCCTGCTGTGGCAGATCCGCGAGGGCAATTACGGGGACACCCGGCTGGACGGTCTGAACGTGGCGATGCTCGGCTCGTTCACCGGCAACCCCTGGGCAGGTGAGCACAAGGACGCCTACGCGGCTTTCTTCATCGACGACCGTGCGGACGACACGCAGCGCACCGCACTCCAGGCGATCTTCGCCGGCGAGGCGGGCGGCTGGCCCGCCCAGTTCGGCGCGATGCTCTCCCCCGAGATGCGGGGGCTGGAGACCGCGTCGATCGAGGCGTCCGTCGACGACGACCTCGGTACCTGGCGGATGCGCATCCCCGGCAAGGCCGAAGCCGTCGTCGAAGCGCTGACCGGACCCACGACCCAGGAGGGGGAGCGGGTGCAGGTGCACCATCTGCCCGGTTCCGAGACCGGACCCGGTCAGGGGCCCGCGACCTGGGGCAAGGCCTCCACCGACCGGGCCGACGCCTACGGCTTCCAGTGGGACCGCTCCGGGCGTTCGAGCAAGCTCATCCCCTTCGACTGGTACGGTCCGGACGCCGCATGACCACCGCAGGCGCGCACTCCCGAGCGGGCCCGCGGCAGCAGGAGCGGGGCATCCCCTCGCCCCGTACCTGGACACGGCTGGAGTTCCTGCTCGCGGGGCTGCTGCTGGCGCTCGCGGCGGCGGCCTGGCTGCTGACCGGCGCGCTGGCCATGCCGGAGATGAGCTCCGGCATCCTCACCGGCATGCAGCCGATGGGGGACGGGGCCGGGGCCGTCGTGCCCCCGGCGGCCTTCGGATTCTTCCTGCTCACCTGGGTGGTGATGATGGCGGCGATGATGCTGCCCGCCATCACCCCCTTCATGGTCGGAATGCGACGGCTGCTCGGCGCCCGCGCCACCACCGGCACCCTGGCCGCGCTGACCGCCGGCTATCTGGCCGTATGGGGCGGCGCGGGGCTTCTCGGCTACGCCGTCGTCCGCGCCTTCGAGACCACCGCCATGGGCGGGGGCCCGGTGGCCGCACGGGTGGGTGCGGTGGTCCTTCTCGTCGCGGGCGGCTATCAGTTCACGCCCCTCAAACGCTGGTGCCTGGTGCGCTGCCGGTCCCCGCTGGCCCTGGTGATGCGGTACGCCGAACCGACGGCCGACAGCCGCTTCGGCGCCTTCACGGTGGGCGTACGGCACGGCGGATACTGCCTCGGCTGCTGCTGGGCGCTGATGGCGGTGCTGCTGGCCGCGGGTGTGATGAGCCTGCTGTGGATGGCGGCCGTCGCCGCGGTCATCACCGTGGAGAAGACCGTGCCCCGCCCCGAACTCACCGGCCGCGTGCTGGGCGCTCTTCTCGTCGGGCTCGGCGTGACCCTCCTGGTGTCCCCGGGGCTGGTCCCGACGATGGCGTGACCGCGCGCGAAGCGGCCGGGCAGAGCGCGCGCGGCGGGTATCCCCCCACACAGGCGGACCCGCCGACTGTGTGGGAGCTGCACATGGCCGGGCCCTGAAGCGAGCCCTAGCGTGCGGACGTGCTGTGTCGGCATCGAGGGCGGGAGGGCCCGGCGTGGCGGGGAGACGGACGGTGGCGGTCGGGCTGGCGGCGGTCGGCGTGGTGGCGGCCACCATGGCTCCCGCCCCACACGGTTCGGCGGCGGCCGACGGCGGGAGGGCGTGTGCACGGTTGCGGGGGCTGGAGATCCCCCGGGAGGTGATCGGTCTGCCGACCCGCGGCGGCGCGGTCACCTCGGCGCAGCAGGTGGCCCCCGCCGCTTCCGGGGCGACCGGCGGGTACTGCAGGGTGGAAGCGAGGCTGCGCCCGATGGACGCCGCGGCCCCGTCCATCCGGCTGCGCGTCGCGCTGCCCGACCGCTGGAACCGCAAGGCGATGATGTTCGGTGGGGGCGGCTACGACGGCACGATCCCGGATGTCACCGGGCAGGTGCCGTTCGCGCTCGCGGACATGCCGACCCCGCTGGAGCGCGGCTACGCGGTCTTCGCGAGCGACTCCGGGCACCAGGCGCCGCCCGACCACCGGCCCACCCCCTCGCTGGACGGCTCGTTCGGCACCAACGACGAGGCGCTGCGGAACTTCGCCGGTGACGCCCTGAAGAAGACGCGGGACGCGGCGCTGTTCGTACTGGGCGAGCAGTACCCCGGGCAGCGGCCGCGGCACAGCTTCTTCGCGGGCGGGTCGAGCGGCGGGCGGGAGGCGCTGGCCGTCGCGCAGCGCTGGCCCCGCGATTTCGACGGGGTGCTCGCCGCCTACCCGGCGTGGAACGCGGCGAGTCTGAATCTGTTCTTCGGCCACGCGGCCCGGGTGCTCTCGCGTCCGGGCGCGTTCCCGGGCCCGGCGAAGCAGCGGCTGCTGCACCGGGCGGTGCTGGACGCCTGCGACGGGGACGACGGACTGCGGGACGGGGTGGTCTCGCACGAGGCGGGCTGCCGCTTCGATCCCCGTACGCTGCGCTGCCCCGGCGGCGCCGACCGCGGCGACCACTGCCTGTCCGACCGGCAGTCGAGCGCCGTACGGGCGCTGTCGTCACCGCTGCGCTGGAAGTACCGGCCGGCGAGCGGGGAGCGCGGATATCCAGGATTCCCGTTCCTCTCCGGCGCCGATATGGCCACCCCGCTGCTGGGCATGGGCACCGAGGCCCCCGCGCACCCCATGCCCCTCGACAGCGGCTACGGCGCCCAGTTCTGGGAGCAGTGGGTGCGGTATTTCGTCACCCGGGACGCCGACTACCCCGCCTTGACCCTCGACCCGCTGCGTCCGGGCCGCTGGCAGCGGCGGGTGAGCCGGCTGTCGGCCCTGCAGGACGTCAACGATCCGGACCTGCGGCCGTTCGCGCGGGCGGGAGGCAAGCTGCTGCTGCTCCACGGGACGGCGGACGAGCTGGTCAGCCACCGTTCGACCGTCCAGTACTTCCAGCGGGTGCGGAAGGTGGTGGGGGAGCGGGCCACGGACCGGTTCGCCCGGTTCTATCTCGTGCCAGGGGCCAACCACGCCAACGTCGAGACGGCGTTCGCGGCCGGCTGGGACGCGGTGGCCGCGCTGGAGGAGTGGACCGAGCGCGGGAGGGCGCCGCGCGGGCCGGTCGTCACCGACACCGATCCGGGTGCCGGGGGCAGGACCCGACCGCTGTGCGCCTATCCCGGATGGCCTCGGTACGACGGCTCCGGGGACCCGGACGACGCGGACGCTTTCAGCTGCCGCACCGGAGCCTCCGGCTGACCGCGGCCGCCGGCTGAGCCGTGCGGCTGGTCGGGCGGAGCCGCTCGCTCGGCCCTGAATGTCTGTTTTGCGCTACTGTGATCGTATGAAGACCATACGAGGGGTCTTTCGTCTCGCCTCAGTACTCGCGACGGTGGTGGCGGCGCTGCTGCTGGTGGTCGCGACCGCTTCCGGGCCGCGTGCGGCGGTCGGTGGCATCGACGACGCCGCCGACGCGCTGCGGGACGGCCCCGTCTATGTCGACCCCCGGGCCCGCGACGTACTGCCGCCCTCCGCGGCCGAGTCGCTGGAGGACAGGATCGAACGGGCCGACAAGCCCGTCCTGGTCGCCGTCCTGCCCGCCGACGGCGACTTCGACCGGCAGACGCTGCTGCGGGACCTGCGGACCGAGACCGGCATCACCGGTGTCTACGCGGTCGCGCTCGGGGACCGCTTCGACGCGGGCGCCGACCGCCAGGTCATGCCGCGCAACGCGGTGCAGAACGTGGTCGGCGCGGTGGAACGCGCCCACCCGGGCGATCCGCGCGCGATGGTCACCGACTTCGCCGACCAGGCGATCGAGCAGGCGGACGGAGTGGCTCCGGCGGCCTGGGACGGAGGCGGCGCGGGCGAGGACGGCGGCCGTACCGGCGGCGGCACCGGCGCGATCCTCACCCTGGGCATCCTCTTCCTGCTCGCCGCGGGCAGCGCCTTCCTGGTCAGCAGGGGCGGGCGCAGACGACGGCAGCGGCAGGACCGGGCCGGACTGGAGAAGCTGCGTCCGGTGGTGGACGAGGACATCACCGCGTTCGGTGAGGAACTGGGACGGATCGGCTTCGACCCCGTCGCGGCCCGCGCCACGGGTGTCGGCCCGGCCGACACCGCACCGGCCGGTTCTACGGCTGACGCCTCGGCCGGTGAGGCGGCCGGACAGAACGCCGACGCGGCGCGCGAGGACTACGCGCGCGCCCTCGACGCGTACGAGGACGCCAAGTCGACCATGGCGTCCGCCCGCCGCCCGCAGGACGTACAGCGGGTGAGCGAGGCGCTGGCGGACGGCCGCTTCGCCCTCGCCACCCTGGAGGCGCGACTGCGGGGTGAGCCGCTGCCCGAGCGCCGTCCGCCCTGCTTCTTCGACCCCCGGCACGGGCCCTCGGTCGAGGACGTGGAGTGGGCCCCGCCGGGCGGCACACGGCGGACGGTGCCGGTGTGCGCTGCCGACGCCACCCGGCTGGCCGACGGCGAGGACCCGTCGGTCCGCGAGGTCGGCACCCCGCAAGGTCCGCGGCCGTACTGGGAGGCCGGTCCGGTGTACGCCCCGTGGGCCGCCGGGTACTTCGGCGGGGCCCTGCTGCCCGGCCTGCTGATGGGCACCATGCTGGGCAGCGCGCTCGGCGGCCCGAACGCGTGGGGCGCGGACGGCGGCGACTTCTCCGGCGGTGACTTCTCCGGAGGCGACTTCGGCGGCGGCTTCGGGGACGGCGGTGGCGGCTTCGGTGGCGGTGACTTCGGCGGCGGCGGCTTCTGACCGCCCCGGGCCCGGTGGCGTGGCGGGCCCGAACCGCCGGTTCCCGGCCCGCCGGCGGCCGACCTTCACCGAGTGTTCACCCCAACGGATCACCAAGGCGGCCGAGCGGAAAGAAGAGGGTTTCACCTGCCACGTCTCCGGATACGAGCATCAGTGCGCGGGTACGAGCTCGCCCTGCGTAGGCGCCGGTGGGTTGGGGAAACAGCCCCCGGTGCCGTTTTTGTTCGGAAACGCGGAAATGGGGCGGGGTTGCTGGCGCAGGGGCAGTGGGTTCAGTCTCGGAAGTGCCCGGAGAGCGAGAGCTTCGAGGTAGAGGTTTCTCGCGATGAAGGACCGTCCGAGCACTGGGAGACGAGGATGAGTGCCGCAACCGGCTTTGTGCGTACCTCTGTTGCCACGGAGTGTCCGCGGCGCAGAGCTGTGCCGCCGGCCGAAGCGGCGGCTTCGCCCACGGAGACGGGGACCCGGGCCACGGAGCACGCGCGTGTCGACGCGGTGGGAACCGAGGGCTCGGCGGAGTCCGAGGACCCGGTGGAATCCGCGGAATCGGCCGACGCCGAACGGGAGCAGTTGGCCGCGCGGGTCGAGGAGTTGAGCGCGGAGGTCGGGCAGCTGCGGCAGGCCCTGGAGACCCGCCCGGTCATCGACCAGGCCCGGGGCATGGTGATGGCCCTGGCGCCGTGCGACGCGGACACCGCCTGGCAGGTCCTGGTGCGGGTCTCCCAGCACTCCAACGTCAAGCTGCGGAGCGTGGCCGCCGCGCTGGTGGCCGGCGCCGAGGGGACCCCGGTCCCCAAGCCGGTGCGCAAGAACCTGGCCGCTGCCCTGCACGGAGTGCGGACCACGCGCGGCTGACGCGGGGCGGCTGCTCGGCTATTCGGCCGCGTCCGCGTAGTCGTGGTGCCGCTCCGGTGCCTGCGCCCCGCCCTGCTGCGGGGGCCGCGGGGCCTGCTGTCCGGTCTGCTGCGGTGGCTGTTGCGCAACTTGCTGTCCGGTCTGCTGCAGGGCCTGCGGCCTGCCGTGCTGCTGCTGGGGGGCCTGCGGCCTGCCCTGCTGGAGGCCGGGCTGTGCGGGACGGGACCCGGGCGCCTGCGGGGGCCGGAACTGCTCGGGGGCCGGGCCGGGCGCCGGAGGCTCGGCGGACTCCGGTCTTCCGGTACTGGGGTGGCGGTGGTGCACGGGGGAGAAGTCCACCGCCTGCTCGGCCTCCTGCTGAAGCTCCTCGGCGGCCTGGCGTACATCGCCGGGCACGTCGCCGTGCTCCTCGATCAGGCTGTTGTAGATGGGCGGACCGGTGCCGTTGTCGATCGGCATGAGGCAGCTCTCCTGGTGAGGGTTCGGACATACAACCGGCCACCCGCGTGGTGCCTGCGGGCGGCCAGACGCCGACCTTACGCCCTCCGCACGCGGCGCCCCCGGGTGGGTCTGCCGCCCCCGGTACCCCGATCCAGGAATCGCAATCCAGCGGTTGCAAGACGGGCTGTTTGCCGTGGCGCTGAGTGGTTACGCACACCGGTACGTGTGGCGACGTCGCCGCGCGGAGGCACCGGCAGGTTGGAAGAACAGCCGCCGGTGCCGCCTCTTTCGTGGCCGTTTCACGAGACGCGGCGGTCCCACCCGATCGGGGGGTTTACCAACTCCCGACTCGGTTACACAAGAGACCACGTGCTTGGGAGGACAGGCACATCCGCGGGAGGCGACCCGAGAAGGTCACCCCGGGTGTGTCACCCGATCCGCTCTCCCGCGGTTGTCCACGTGTCAGCGACACCGGGAGGAGCCAGATCCCATGTGCCCCGTACGGTACCGGCCCCAGCGAGCCCGCCACAGCCACGATGACGCTCCCGACACCGCGCAGGACTTCGCACGGCTGGCCACGCTGCCGGAGGGGCCCGAGCGCGAGGAGCTGAGCAGTCGCCTGGTCGAGGCGTGGCTGCCGATGGCTCACCGGCTGGCGGCCAAGTACCGCAACCGCGGCGAGTCCCTGGAGGACCTGGAGCAGGTCGCCGCACTCGGTCTGGTCAAGGCCGTCGACCGCTACGACCCCGCCCTGGGCACCCCGTTCGTGCCGTTCGCGGTACCGACGATCACGGGGGAGATCCGCCGCCACTTCCGCGACCACACCTGGGACGTGCACGTACCGCGCCGGGTGCAGGAGCTGCGCAACAAGGTGCGGGCGGCGGTGCGGGACCTGAGCACCACGGTCGAGGACCGCGGGCCCTCCGTGGAGCAGATCGCCGAACACACCGGTATGCCTCAGGAGGATGTGGCGGCCGGGCTGGAAGCCCTCGGCAGTTTCCGCTCGCTGTCGCTGGACGCCTCGTTGTCGGCCGGCTCCGACGACGGCTTCTCGCTGGCGGACACGTTCGGCGAGCCGGAGGCCGAGTACGACACCGTGGTGGCCCGCGAGGCGGTCAAGCCGTGCCTGCGCGAGCTGCCCGAGCGTCAGCGGCGTGTGCTGTATCTGCGGTTCTTCCGGGACATGTCGCAGTCGAGCATCGGCCAGGAGCTGGGCATCTCCCAGATGCATGTCTCCCGGCTGCTGTCCAAGAGCTTCGAGCGGGTCCGCCGTCAGGTCGAGCACGAGCGCCGGGGCGTACGCCGGTCCCCGAGCGAGCGCCCGGGGCACGCCCACGGCACCGTGCGCACCGCGCACCGGCACGCGGCCGTGCCCGGCGGAGCGGCAGCCGCCTGAACGCCTCGCCGTCCTCGCTCCGCCCGCCCCGGTCGGGCCGTCATGGCCGTACCGGGGCGGGGATGACGGGAGGAGCCGCGGGCACGGAGGGGCGAGACCGACGGCACCGACGGCTCAGTGCGCTGTCGTCATGTGCAGGGCCTCGGTCACCTCGTCGTCGCTGATCTGCGGGAAGTCTTCGTACCAGAGGCCGACGGCCTCGAAGACGGCAGGCTGGTGCAGACACACCACCGTGTCCGCCTCATGGCCGAGCGCCGTGACCGCCTGCGGCGAGCCCACCGGGGCCGCCAGCACCAGGCGGGCGGGCCGCTGCCGACGGAGGTGCCGCAGCGCGGCGCGGGCCGTGACCCCGGTGGCCAGCCCGTCGTCCACGACGATGACGGCGCGGCCCTCGATCCGCGGCTCCGGGCGGTTGCCGCGGTAGAGGCTCTGGCGGCGGTGCATCTCGGTCCGCTCGTGGGCGACCGTCGAGGAGAGCCGGTCCTCGGTGAGACCGAGCATCTCCAGCGCAGTCGCGTCGTAGACCGGCGGGTCCTCCCCGGCGATGGCTCCGACGCCGTACTCCGGCCGGCCCGGCAGACCGATCTTGCGGGCGACGAGCACGTCCAGCGGCGCGTGCAGCGCGCGCGCCACCTCGGCCGCGACGGGGACGCCGCCCCGGGGCAGCGCCAGGACCAGCGGGACCGGCAGGTCTTCCGTGCGCTGCATCTCGCTGAGGGCCGCGGCGAGTTCGCGGCCTGCCTGGATGCGGTCTGCGAAACGCATCAGGGGCTCCCTTCTGCGGTCTTCTGCCATGCGAGGTGTTCCGGTTCGTTCCCAGTCCTCATTCGGCCCTCATTCGCCGTCCGTGGTGGGCGGGAGCGCGAACCACTTGGCCGCCTCTCGCGCGGCCTCCTCCAACGTGCCCGGTTCCTCGAACAAGTGGGTGGCGCCCGGGACGACATGGATCCGGTGCGGGGCGCGCAGCCGGTCGGCGGCGGCCTCGTTCAGCCGCAGCACTTGGTGGTCGTTGCCGCCGACGATCAGCAGCACGGACGCCAGCACCTGGGGGAGGGCATCACCCGCCAGGTCGGGTCGGCCGCCGCGGGAGACCACCGCGTACACGGTGCCCGGGCGTTGGGCCGCGGCCGTCAGGGCTGCCGCCGCCCCGGTGGAAGCCCCGAACAGCCCCACCGGAAGCCCCGATGTGCCCCGGTGCCGGGTCAACTCGTCGACGGCCGCCACCAGCCGGCGCCCCAGCAGCGGGATGTCGAACCGGTGCTCCGCCGTCGCCGCGTCGATCTCCTCCTCGTCCTCGGTCAGCAGATCCAGCAGCAGGGTGGCAAGCCCCTCCTCGCGCAGCGCCGCGGCGACAGCGCGGTTACGGGGACTGAACCGGGAGCTGCCGCTGCCGTGCGCGAACAGCACGGCGCCGGTCACCCGGTCGGGCATCTGGAGGTCACCGATCAGGACCGCTCCGTCATCGGCCCTCACGTGCACGGTTTCCATGGTTGCCGTGGCCATGCGTTCTCACTTCCCCTCACGCCTCGCCACCCGGGTGCCCATGGCCGCGGCGGCCCAACCAGCTCAGGGCTGTCCCCGTGCGTGGGGTGCCCGAGGCCGTGCCCGGGACCCGCCTCCCCCACCTTGAGCTGGGGTTTCGCTCATATTGCTCGCGGATGACGCTCTTGTGACGGGTGTGTCGCGCTGCTTACGGTCGGGCGACCGCAGGGCACCGGAGCCCCGATCGCAGGGCCGCCGTGTGCTCCGTCACCGGGCACCGGGACTCCGCCGCGAGGCGACGGAGGTCCGGGCGGGTCCCCCGTCGCGTCGCGGCGGGCGAGAGATTGGGTATCCATGCTGACGATCCTCGGCTTTGTCATGATCGCTACCTTCCTGGTGCTGATCATGACCAAGAAGATGTCCCCCATAGCCGCGCTCGTGCTGATCCCCGCGCTGTTCTGCGTCCTGGTCGGCCAGGGCGCCCACCTGGGGAAGTACGTGCTCGACGGCGTCGGCGACCTCGCGCCCACGGCCGCCATGCTGATGTTCGCCATCATCTACTTCGGCATCATGATCGACGTCGGGCTCTTCGACCCGATCGTGCGGGGCATCCTGCGCTTCTGCAGGGCGGACCCGCTGCGGATCGTGGTGGGTACGGCGGTGCTCGCCGCGATCGTCTCGCTGGACGGGGACGGTTCGACGACGTTCATGATCACGGTCTCCGCGATGCTGCCCCTCTACCGGCGGCTGGGGATGAGCGTGGTCGTACTGACGGGCGTCGCCGCCACGGCCAACGGTGTGATGAACACCCTGCCCTGGGGCGGGCCGACCGCGCGGGCCGCGACCGCGCTGCACCTGGACGCGGGCGACATCTTCGTCCCGATGATCCCCGCGCTCGCCGTCGGCCTGCTCTGCGTCCTGGTCCTCTCCTACGCCCTCGGCCTGCGGGAGCGGCGCCGCCTGGGCACGCTGACCTTCGAAGGGGCGGACGACCGCGAGCCGCAGCCCGAGCCGACGGACGAAACCGAAACCGCGCTGGTCGGCGCGGGCGCGGGGGCCGCGGCAGCGGGAACAGGACGACTCTCGCTCCGTAAGAGCGGCGGTCGCGCCGACAGCCGGCCCACGCCGGCAGCCGGCGGCGGCGCCCCGGGCCTCTCCACCCCCTCGCAAGGGGCTTCCAGCTCCGACTCCGCCTCCGGAGCCGAATCCGCGGTCCTCGACCCGGACCGCGCGACCCTCCGCCCCAAGCTGTACTGGTTCAACGCGGCCCTCACTGTCGCCCTCCTGGTCCTGCTGATCACCCAGCTCCTCCCCATTCCGGTGCTGTTCCTGCTGGGTGCAGCCATCGCACTGACCGTGAACTTCCGCGACATGGCCGATCAGAAGGCCCGGATCGCGGCACACTCCGAGAATGTGCTCAACGTGGCGGGCATGGTCTTCGCCGCCGCCGTCTTCACCGGCGTACTGACCGGCACGGGCATGGTGGACGAGATGGCCCGCACCGTGGTGAACGCGATCCCCGACGCGCTCGGGCCGCACATGGCGGTGGTCACCGGGATCCTCAGCATCCCGTTCACCTATCTGATGTCCAACGACGGCTTCTACTTCGGTATCGTCCCGATCCTCTCCGAGGCCGGGGCCGCGCACGGGGTCAGCTCGCTGGAGATCGCCCGCGCCTCGCTGGTCGGCCAGCCGCTGCACATGTCGAGCCCGCTGGTCCCCGCCGTCTACGTACTGGTCGGGATGGCCAAGGTGGAGTTCGGCGAGCACACCAGGTTCACGATCAAGTGGGCGGTGCTGACCTCGCTGGTGGTGCTCGGTGCCGGGCTGCTCTTCGGGATCGTGTAACCGCAGATCCTGGACAGCCGAGGGCGGCGGTCCTCTACTCTTCCTGGCAGGAGCCAACCGGAACGGACGATTCCAGACAGTTTCCCCACAGCCCTGAGGACCGGGCCGGACGAGAGGAGGCGGGGCCATGCGCGTAGGGCGGCCCCGCCGCGTCTCCTCCCATGTACTGGCGGCCCAGCTCGCGCTCGTCATCGGGGTGACGGCGCTGGTCAGCGGCCTGTTCCTGGCGCCGCTCAGCGACCAGCTCGACCGTCAGGCCATGCGGCGCGCTCTCGCCATCGCCCAGACCACGGCCGCCCGGCCGGAACTGGCGGCACAGCTGACGGCAGCGGCCCACGCCGCCGACCGCCCCACCGCCCGCGGTCCGCTGCAGACCGAGGCGGAACGCATCCGCCGCGCCACCGGCGCCGAGTACGTCGTGATCATGGACGAGCGCGGAATCCGCTGGTCCCACCCCTCGCCCTCGGCCCTGGGACACCACGTCTCCACCGACCCCGGTGAGGTGCTGGCCGGGCACGACGTCACCCAGATCGACGAAGGCACCCTCGGCCGCTCCGCACGCGGCAAGGTCCCGCTGCGGGACCCCGACGGGCGCGTCGTCGGCGCGGTCTCCGTCGGCATCGACTACGCCAACGTCCGTGAGGGCCTGCTGGCGCTCGTGCCCAAGCTGCTGATGTACGCGGGTGGCGCACTGGCCGCCGGCGCGCTGGCCGCCTACCTCCTCGCCCGGCGGCTGCGGCGCCGCACCCACGCGCTGGCCTTCTCCGACATCTCCGCACTGCTCGCCGAGCGCGAGGCCATGCTGCACGGCCTCGCCGAGGGCGTCGTGGCGCTGGACTCGGGCGGCAGAGTACGGCTCGTCAACGACGAGGCCCAGCGGCTCCTCGGCCTCGGCCCCGAAGCCCTCGGCCGCCCGGTGACCGAGGCACTCGGCCCGGGCCGTACGGCGGACGTGCTCACGGGCCGGGTGACCGGCCGCGACCTGGTGACCGTGCGCGGCACCCGCGTCCTGGTCGCCAACCGCATGCCCACGGCGGACGGCGGCGCCGTCGCAACCCTGCGCGACCGCACCGAACTCGAACGCCTCGGCCGCGAACTGGAGGGCACCCGCGGCCTGCTGGACGCGCTGCGCGCCCAGGACCACGAGCACGCCAACCGGCTGCACACCCTGCTCGGACTGCTGGAACTGGGCCTCTACGAGGAGGCCGCGCAGTTCGTCACGGACGCGCTGGGCGTGCACCGCGCGACCGCCGAGGAAGTCACCGAACGGGTGCACGACCCGCTGGTGTCGGCGCTGCTGGTCGGCAAGTCGGCGGTGGCCGCCGAACGCGGCGTCGCGCTCCGTCTCGCCCCCCACTCCCTCCTCCCCGACCGCCTCGTCGACCCCGGCGGCCTGGTCACCGTCGTCGGCAACCTGGTCGACAACGCGCTGGACGCGGCGGCGGGCAGCGCGGACCCCGCGGTCGAGGTGGAACTGCGCGGCCAGGACGACCGCACGGTCGTCCTCGCCGTACGCGACACCGGGCCCGGCGTCCCGCCCGAGCACCGGGAGCTGGTGTTCGAAGAAGGCTGGTCCACCAAGGCCGCCGGCCCGGCGGCGGACGGCCCGGACGAGGCCGGCCCGGCACACCGAGGTCTCGGCCTCGCCCTGATACGGCGCTTCGCACAGCGCGCCGGCGGCGAGGTCCGGGTCGGCACCTCCCCGGAAGGCGGCGCCGAGTTCCGCGTCGTCCTGCCGGAGGCTCTGGTCTCCGACACCGGCCAACGAGCCACCGAACCCGCGCGGACGGGAGCACGGGCATGATCGAAGTGCTCGTCGTGGACGACGACCCCAACGTGGCACGCATCAACGCCGCGTACGTGGCGAAGGTCGACGGCTTCCACGTCGCCGGAACCGCCCACAGCGCAGCCGAAGCCCTGCTCTTCCTCCGGGAACATCCCGTCGATCTGGTGCTGCTCGACCACTATCTGCCCGACGAATCCGGCCTCGCTCTGCTGCGCCGGCTGCACGCCCTCGGCATGGAGACGGAAGTCATCATGGTGACCGCGGCCCGGGACACTGCCACCGTACGCGCGGCCCAACGGCACGGCGCCCTGCAGTACGTGGTGAAGCCGTTCACCTTCGCCCATCTGCGCGGCAAGCTCGACAGCTACGCCGCCCTCCGCCACGAGCTGTCCACGGCGCCCCGCTCCGGCGCCACCCAGGAAACGGTTGACCGCGTCTTCGGCTCCCCGACGCCGCCCGGCGGCACGGAGACCCTGCCCAAGGGGCACTCCGTGCTGACCGCCGACCTGGTCGGAGAAGTCCTGCGCGGCGCGGCCGCCCCGCTGTCGGCGCAGGAGGTCGCCGATCGGGCGGGGCTCAGTCGGCAGACCGCACAGCGCTACCTGAAGTTGCTGGAGGGGGCCGGGTTGGTGCGGCGGCGCCTCAAGCACGGTGAGACGGGGCGCCCCGTGCACCTCTACCACTGGCCCCGCCCCCCAAACTGAGGGCTCCAGCCCTCGTACCCACCTGCTTGTGGGGGCACGCCCCCTGGGTTCTTCGGCTGTCGCCGAGGGGTCGTGTGGGGGGGGGGGGGGGGGGGGGGGGGGGG